>NZ_JBHZCY010000232.1:0-6361 GCF_042786665.1 Kitasatospora sp. NPDC059146
GTGGCGCGATCGGCCCGACGGAGGTCAGTGCGAGTACGAGGGCGACCGCGACGGCGTGGGAACGCCGGGGCGGATGCCCGGTTCTGCGCATGCCGGGGGAAGCTCCGGAGGGAGCGCGCATGGTGAAGCCCCTTCGTGGATAGGCGTGAATGCCCGGCCGTGAATGACGGTCGGGCCATGATGGTTCGTAGAGGTCCCCAGCAAGCTGCCGCATTGGTGATTCAACGTCAATTGCCTTTCTGCGGTGGATGTCCGGTTTGACGGACCGTCCGCCGATTTCGTTCAACTGTGACGTGAATCACAACCTCAGGAGATCCTCAAGCCGCTCGACCGCTGGATTGTTAGCCCCCTACCCTCCAGCGAGACCTGTCCGCGTCAAGTCGCGACGCGGACCTCTCAAAGGGGTGGAGATGTCCTCTTTTCCCGAACTACCACCTGGTGCCACCGGGTGGGAAAAATCGCCTTCGAGGTGGCGTAGATCCCGATTGGCGGTCGTCGGTTCATTCGCGGTTCTGACCGTGCTCGCGGCGCCGCTCGGCACCGCGGTAGCGGCCCCCGGGGGCGGCGGCGCGGACAAGGGCCGGATCTGGTCGCCGCCCGGCACACCGCTGCCGAAGACGGCCTCGGTGCACGGTGCGGCGGACAAGGCGAAGTCGACCACGCCGCCGACCGGTTCGCCGGACTGGGTGCCGCCGAAGTCCCTGCCGCAGCCGAAGTCCGGTACCGCGGACGTCGCGCTGGACGGCAACGCCGGCGCGGCCAAGCAGGCGGGCGACCTCCCGGTCTGGCTGGCACCGGCGGCGGGCGGTGCCACGCCCGCTCCTGTGCGGGTGAAGGTCGCCGCGCCGTCCGTGGAGTCCGCGAAGGGCGTGCAGGGCGTGCAGGGCACCGTCGTCACGCTGGCGCGCGACGGGGCTGCGGAGGCCGGCAAGGTCCAGGTCGGGCTCGACCTCGCCGCGATGGGCGTCAGTGGTGACCTCGCCCACCGGGCGCGGCTGGTGGCGTTGCCGGAGTGCGCGCTGACCGCCCCGGGCGCCGACGGCTGCCAGGTGCGGACGCCGGTGGCCTCGCACTACGACGAGAAGTCGAAGCGGCTGGTCGCGGACGTCGACCTGCCGGCGGTCGGGGGGAAGGCGAAGGGCGTGCGGGCGGAGTCCGCAGCCGCGGCCGAAGCACCCGCCGCCGCAGGGCAGGTACTGCTCGCACTGGACGCCGCACCCTCCAGCGGCACCGGCACCTACAGCGCCACTCCGCTGGCCTCCAGCCAGAGTTGGACCTCGGGCAGTGCGTCGGGCTCCTTCACCTACAGCTACCCGATCGCGGTGCCGTCGTCCCTGGGTGGTGGTGCCCCCACGCTGGCGCTCGGCTACGACTCGGCGTCGGTGGACGGGAAGACGGCGTCGACGAACGCCCAGGCCTCCTGGATCGGCGACGGCTGGGACCTGAGCGCGGGGTTCGTCGAGCGCGGCTACCGGGGCTGTGACAAGGCGGGCATTCCGGGTTCGGGCGATCAGTGCTGGGGTGGTCCGAACCTGACGTTGTCGTTGGGTGGTCACTCGGGTGAGCTGGTGCCGGAGGACTCGTCGTGTGTCGCCGGGTCGGCGGCGGACGAGCAGTCGCGGTGCAAGTGGCGGCTCAAGGGTGACGACGGGACGAAGGTCGAGTTCCTGACCGGCGCCAACAACGGCACCTGGAACGGTTCCTATCTGAAGGTGACGGATACCTCGGGGACGGTGTACTACTTCGGGCTCAACCAGCTTCCGGCGGCCGATGGTTCGCCGAGCAAGGCGGGTCCGGAGAGCAAGTCGGCGTGGACGGTTCCGGTGTACTCCCCGAACCCGGGCGACCCGTGCTACGACGGGTCGAAGGGCAAGGGTTCGTGGTGCCAGAGCGCGTGGCGTTGGAACCTCGACTACGTGGTCGACGCGCACGGGAATCTGACCACGTACGCGTACACGCCCGAGACCAACTGGTATACGCGCGGTGGTGCGCAGAACGCGGGTAAGGGTACGAACACCGCGTACACGCGTGGCGGGGTGCTGGCCGCGATCACCTACGGGCAGTTGCTGTCGGACCAGTTGGGTGCGGGCGGCTCCTATCAGTCCGCGGCGCGGGTCGACTTCGACTCGGGTGAGCGGTGCGTGTCGGACGCGGCGGCGTGCGATCCGGCGCAGCGTACGGCGGCGAACGCGGCCAACTGGCCGGACGTGCCGATGGACAAGCAGTGCCAGGACAGTGGTGCCTGCACCAACTATGGTCCCACGTACTGGTCGACGAAGTGGCTGAACGGGATCACGACCTCGATCCGCTCCGGCGGTTCGTACCGTCCGGTGGACCGTTACGACTTCACCCACGTGTTCAAGACGCCGCAGAACGCGACGGAGAACGCGCCGATCGCCTGGCTGCAGTCGGTCAAGCGCACCGGAAAGGACACTGCCAACGGGCAGGCCGAGCAGGTGCTTCCGGCGGTGACCTTCGCGGACCTGCTGCTGCCCAACCGGGTGGACGGCCTGGTGCCGGCGCGTCCGCGCTACAACCGGCCGCGCATGGCGGTGATCACCACGGAGACCGGTGGCAGCATCGTCGTCTCGTACAAGCAGGAGCAGTGCTCGCGCACGGCGGGGCGGATGCCCGCCTCGGCCGACGGTGACACCCTGCCCTGCTTCAACGTGAAGTGGTTCGACACGCAGGTGCAGTCCACGGTGGACGACTGGTTCCTGCGCTACCCGGTCGACACGGTGACCGTGGACCCGAACGGCAACCTGGTCTCCGGCTCGGTCCCGATGACCACCTCCTACGCCTATGGCCCGGCGGCCTGGCACCGCAACGACAGCCCGCTGGTCGAGTCCGACTACCGGACCTGGGACCAGTTCCGCGGCTTCGCGAGCGTGACCGCGGTGACGGGCTCGGGCAAGGACGGGCCGCAGACCAAGTCGACGACCAGCTACTACCAGGGCATGGACGGCGACCTCAAGGCCGACGGCAAGCCCAAGGGCGCCTCCGTCGCCGGCGTGAAGAGCGGCGGCCGGCCCGACTCCGACTGGATGTCCGGGCAGATCCTGGAGACGGACACCTACGCGGACGCCTCGGCCGACGCGGGCTCGCCGGTGTCGTACACCGTCAACTCCTATGAGAACCCGGCGGTGACGGCCACCCACAAGCGCGCCGGCCTGCCGGACCTGGTCGCCCGCTACGGCGCCACCAAGGTGACCACCGCGGTGACCACTGCGACCACCACCGGCACCCGCACCACCACGACGGTGTCGAACACGGACGCCGGGAACAACAACCGGGTCACCACCTCGCTGAGCACCGCCGACGGCACCCCGGACCTCTGCACCCGCTACCGCTACGCGGGCGGCCCGAACGCCCAGATGACCGGCCTGGTCTCCGAGCAGTTCGTCATCTCGGGCGCCAACGCCTGCACCGCGGACGCGAACGCGTCCAACACGGTCTCCGACACGCGCGCCCTCTACGACGGCCAGGGCTTCGGCAGCGCCGGCGCCAAGGCCGAGGTGACGGGCAAGCAGGTACTGAACGGCTACGACGCCAACGGCGCCGCGCAGTTCGTCACCACCGCGACCAGCACGTACGACCAGTACGGCCGGGTCACCTCGGTGACGGACCCGACGGTCACGGACAGCGCCAACCCGAACGGCGCGGTCACCACCACGGCGTACAGCTCGGCGAACCCGGGTGAGCTGCCGAACAAGGTGGTCACCGGGACCCCGGCCCCGGCCGGCGCGCCGGACGCGGGCACCCCCCGCACCAGCACCGTCACGCTCAACCCCGCCCGAGGCCTGGCGCTCACCTCGACGGACCCCAACGGCCGGAGCACGACCAAGACGTACGACGGTCTCGGACGGGTGAAGGCGGTCTGGTCCCCGGGGCAGGACACCGGCGGCAACGCGAACGCGACCTTCGACTACGCCCTCAACGGCACCTCGGGGCCGTCCACCGTGACGACGAACTCGCTGCGTCCCGGCGGCAAGGCGTACGGGAAGTCCGTGCAGATCGTCGACGGCCTGGGACGCACCGTGCAGACCCAGGGGGACCCGGCGATCTCCGCCTACCAGGGCCGGATCATCGCGGACACGTTCTACGACTCCCAGGGGCGGGTGGGCCGCGCCTACAACGCCTACTACGAGGACACCAACAAGCCGAACACGACCCGGTGGATCCCGGACGGCGCGATGGTCCCGAACCAGAGCGTGGTGCAGTTCGACGGTCTGGGCCGGGTGGTGAACTCGCAGTTCGTGGCGCTGGGCAAGCCGCAGACCACGACGACGACGGCGTACCCCGGCGCTGACCGGGTGGACGTCACGCCGCCGGCCGGAGCCACGCCCACCAGCACGGTCACCGACGCCCGCGGGCGCAAGACGCAGGTGTGGCAGTACAAGACGGCCGCGGCGACCGGCAACCAGGCCGACGCGGACGTCACCGGCTACACGTACACGCCGGGTGGCCAGGCGGCGACCCGGACGGACTCGGCCGGGAACACCTGGAGCTACACGTACGACCAGCGCGGTCGTCAGGTGAAGGCCGATGACCCGGACACGGGTGTGTCGACCCGGACCTACGACGGTGCGGGACAGTTGGCGTCGACGACGGACGCCCGCGGTCAGACGGTCGCGATCACGTACGACCTGCTGGGTCGTAAGACCGGGACGTTCAACGGTTCGGTCGCTCCGGCGAACCAGCTGACCGGTTTCGTCTACGACACCGTGGCGAAGGGGCAGTTGAGCTCCTCGACCCGGTACGTCGGTGGGGCGGGTGGTTCGGCGTACACCAAGTCGGTCGGTGAGTACGACGCGGCGTACCGGGCGACGAAGACCTCGGTCTCCCTCCCGGGTGCCGAGATCGGTCAGACCGGGCAGGTGAGCTTCGACTACTCGGCCGCCTACAACCCGGTGAGTGGTTCGCTGGTGTCGGAGACGCGTGCCGCGGCCGGTGATCTGGCGCAGGAGGCGGTGAACTACAACTACGAGGAGTTCGGGCAGCTCAACGATATGAGCGGCGCCGGGTACACCTATCTCCGGCAGGCGGACTGGGACGCTTACGGGCGCAACATCCGTGACACGATGAACCCTTGGGGTACCCAGGTCGTCTCGACGAACACCTACGACGAGTCGACCGGACGCCTGCTGACGCAGTACGTGGACAAGCAGACGGCCACCACGGGTACGGTCCAGAACACGACCTACGCCTACAATCCGGCCGGTCGGGTCACGGCGGTGCGCACGATTCCGGACAACAGTCCGGACCGGACGGACCTGCAGTGCTTCACCTACGACTACCTGGGGCGTCTCACGACCGCGTGGTCGGACACCGGGCGGCTCAACCAGCCCACCCCGTCCCTCGCCGGGCAGGGCGCCTGCGCCAACGCGACGCCCACCAGCGGGGCTTCGACGGCGGGTACCACCACCGTCGGCGGCAGTGCGCCGTACTGGCAGGACTACACCTACGACGCGGTCGGCAACCGGACCAAGCTGGTCATGCACAACCCGACCGGCGACCAGTCCAAGGACCTGACCATCGACCAGTCCTTCCCGGCGGCGGGCTCGCGCAACACGCCGACCACGGCGGCGGGCACGGGCGGCGGCACCGGCGGCTCGCACGTACCTACCGCGGTGAAGTCGACGTTCCCGAACAACGGCAGCACGCCGGGGAGTTACCAGTACGACGCGGCGGGGAACACGACGAAGATCGCCAACCCGGGCGCGAACAAGACCATGGGCGCGGGCTTCGTGCTCAACCCGGGCGAGTCGGTGCGCTCCAGCAGCGTGCAGCTCACCATGCAGTCGGACGGCAACCTGGTGCTGACCTCGCTGCGGACCGGCCTGGTGGTGTGGTCGACGAACACGGCCAACCACCCGGGTGCGTGGGCGACGATGCAGGACGACGGCAACTTCGTGGTCTACGACCCGCAGCGGGTTCCGTTGTGGTCCTCGCAGTCGTGGGTCGGGCCGAACAGCAAGTACTTCGCGGTCGTCCAGGACGACGGCAAGTTCATGGTGTACGCGCCGGGCTGGGCCCCGAAGTGGGACTCCCACACCTGGAACGCGGTGGACGCGGCCAACGGCGCGGACCTGACCTGGGACGTCGAGGGCAAGCTCGCCACGATGAAGCAGGGCAGTGCGACGACGTCCTACGTCTACGACGCGGACGGCAACCAGCTGGTCCGCCGCAACCCCGGCAAGGTCACCGTCAACCTCGGCGCCGGAGACGAACTCACCTACGACACCGGCGCCAAGGCCAGCACCGGCACCCGCTACTACGCCCTCCCCGGCGGCGTCACCCTCGTCCGCCAGGGACCGACCAAGCTCACCTACCAGCTGGCCGACCAGCACGGCACCGGCAC
>NZ_JBHZCY010000233.1:0-6176 GCF_042786665.1 Kitasatospora sp. NPDC059146
GGCCGTGTTCACGGCCGCCCCACCCCGGGCAGTGTCAGGTCGCCGGTCGGGCCCGGTTCGGGCTCAGTACGGGCTCAGTACTGGCGGGACTGCTTCCACATGACGTACCCGTTCAGGTTGGTGGCGACCAGGTAGGCGCGGTAGGCGTCCATGATGAGCCGCGGGCCGTACGCCGAGGCGAAGGCGACGGCCTCGCGGGTCCAGTCGCCGTGCGAGCCGGTGTCCTGGACGTCCTCCAGGTACAGCACGCCCGTGCCCTGCTGCCGGACGGCGACCTGCCCCCAGCCGGAGCCCGCCATGGCGATGGCCGGCTCCGAGTCGGTCTGCACGCCGTCCAGGATGCTCCGCCCGTACCAGCCGTTGTTCTGGTAGTACGTGCGGATGACGTTCACCCGGTTGTCGAGCCCCCGGTAGGCCATCAGCAGCAGGTTGTTGGCGGGGCTGAACGCCAGCGCCGGGGAGGAGTTGCTCGTGGCGCCGGCGACCCGCACCGGGTCGCCCCAGAGGTTGTTCGGGATGTTGAAGATCATGCTCCAGATCTCGTTGCTGTTCGCGCCGTGGAACGCCAGCGAGATGTTGTTGTGCGGCAGCGCGGCGATGGCCACCGGGCGGCCGTCGTTCGTCTGGGCGCCGTTCGGGACCTGGATCCAGTTGCCGAAGTTCAGGTACCGCTGGCCGTTGTTGGCCTGGTTCACGGTCAGGACGCAGTAGAAGATGAACCCGTTGGTGCCGGTGTGGAACAGCACGAACTGGGCCCCGCCCATGTAGACCACCTGCGGGCTGGCATTGGTCGCCCCCGCGAGGCGGACCGGCCGGCCGTGGTCGAGCGAGAGGTACATGCCGGGGTTGTCGTACCCGCGCCACACCTGGATGAGATCGCCGTTGACGGCCCGGGCCTCGCCCATGAAGCCGTTCGCCCGGACCGGGACGTTGTCCTCGATCTCGCTGGCCCAGGTGCTGCTCTCGCCGAACACGGCGGCGGACGCGGGGGCGTTGGAGAACATCAGCACGGCCAGGGCGGTCGTCGCGGTGACGGCGGCCATGCGCCACTTGGCGCGAAGGGAGCTCATGGGAATTCCTTGGAAGAGAACATCGGGGGACCGACGGCCGGGGGTGGGGCACCCTCCGACCGCCGCCACCGATGCTTCCCGCTCCGACGCACACGCAGCATCAGTCATTTGACTGTCGAGTCCCGGACGTCGCATTCCGGGAGCGGTGCACCGCGCCGCTGCCGATGGGCCATCCTGGTACCCCCGGGCGAGTACGGCCGCCCTGCTGAGCGGTGAGGTGTCCCATCGGTAAGAACAACGGGTCGGCGCTGGTCGCCTGGCTGCGCGGCCTCGACACGGCGGCCCTGGAACGGATCCTGGCAGCGCGCCCGGACGCCGCCTCGCCCCCGGAACCGCGTTCGGTCGGCGAACTGGCGGACCGTCTGCAGCGCCCGGCGTCGGTGGCCTCGGCCCTGCCCCGGCTGACGCTGCCGTGCCTCCAGGCGGCGGAAGCCCTCGCCGCGCTGGGGAACGCGTCGCAGGAGGAGCTGGCAGGCCTCCTGGACGCGACGGGCGGTGCACGTGCCCATGGACTGGCCGCCGCCCTGGGGGAGTTGGCGGACCGCGCGCTGGTGTGGCCGGGCGGCGACGGCCGGTTGCGGATGGCGGCGCCACTGGGGGGCGCGTGGCGCGCGCCGCTGGGGCTCGACGCACCGCTCGCACGCCTGCTCGCGGGCGCGAACTCCGACGATCTCGCCCGCATGCTGGCGAAGGCCGGGATCAAGCCGGACGGCAACAGGAAGGAGCGGCGGCTGGCGGCGCTGATCGACCACCACAGTGATCCTGCCCGGGTCGCGGCGCTGGCGGCCAAGGCGCCGGAGGCCACCCGGGAACTCCTGGCACGGCGGGCCCGTACGGTTCCCGAGCACCTGGGCGCCATCATGTTCGGGGGGCCGCCTGCCGCCTCCGCACCCGGCGAGCAGTGGGCGGTGGAGCGGGGACTGCTGATCCGGGACCGCTACCACTACGGGCCCACGCGCATGCCCGCCGAAGTGGCCCTCGCCCTGCGCGGTGCCGACTGGCAGGCCCCGTTCACACCCCTCCCGCCCGCCGTGCCGACGGCGCCCGCCACCGCCACGGACGTCGAACGGGAGGCCGCGGCCGCCTCGATGGCCTTCGCCGCCGACGCGACGTCCGTCCTCGCCGTGTGCGCCGCCGCCCCGCCGGTCCGGCTCAAGGCCGGCGGGATCGGCGCCCGTGAGCTCGCCAGGATCGGCCGGGCCGCGCAGTGCGGCGAACTGCCGCTACGCCTCGTGCTGGAGGCGGCGAGCGTCGCCGGGCTCCTGGCCGTGGAGGGCGACCGGGTCGTCGCGACCGCGTCCTACGACACCTGGGCGGGGCGGGAACCGGCCGAGCGGCTCGCCGTCCTGCTCCGGGCCTGGTGGTCGCTCCCCCTGACCCCCGGCCGGAGCCGCGACGAGGACGGGAAGGCACGGCCGGCGCTCGCCGGGGCGCCGCCCTGCGGGGGCTGCGTCCAGGCCCGGCACGGGCTGCTCACCGCCGCCTCCCGGCTCCCGGCCGGTGAAGGCGCGGCGAAACCGGCGGACCTGGGGGCGCTGCTCCGGTGGCTGCGCCCGCTCGCCGACGAACTCCCGCAGGACGCCGAGCCGTTCGCCACCCTGATCCGGGAGGCGGAACTGCTCGGCGCCCTCGCCCTCGGGGCGCTCTCCCCGATCGGGGCCGCCCTGCTCGGGGCCGCCCCGCTCGGCGACGACGCCGAGGCCGAGGCGCTGGTCGACGCCTGCCACCGGCTGCTGCCCGCCGCCAGCACGAGCGCCCGCTTCGGCAGCGACCTCACCGCCGTGGTCGCCGGCACCCCGTCCGCGCACCTCCACGCACTGCTGGACTCCGCCGCGGACCGGGAGAGCGCCGGTGCGGCCTCCGTCTGGCGGTTCGGCCCGGGCAGCGTCCGCCGGGCCCTCGACGCGGGCCTCACCCCCGACGCCCTCACCGCCGACCTGGCGGCGGTCGCCGTCGAACCGCTGCCCCAGCCGCTCTCCTACCTGATCCACGACACCGCGCGCAGCCACGGCCGGGTGCGCGTCGCGGCCGCCGCCTGCGTGATCCACGGCCAGGAACCCGCCCTGCTGGCCGAACTCGCCGCCCACCGCAAGCTCGCCCCGCTCGGCCTACGGCACCTCGCGCCGACGGTACTGATCAGCCGGACCCCGCCCGACAAGACCCTCGCGGCCCTGCGCGCCGCGGGCTACGCCCCCGTCGCCGAGACCCCCGACGGGACCGTCCGGATCGAACGGCCCCCGCACCCCCGCGCCGCGCGCCCGGCCCCGCCCCCGCGTCGGCCCGGCAGGCCCCGCACGGGCGCCCGTACCCCGACCAAGGACGAGCCCGCCGACCTGCGCGCCCTCGCCGCCCGGCTCCGCGCCGCCCCGCAGGACGGCGCGGAGCCCGCCCCGGACGACGGCCGCCCCTACGCCGGCGACACCGAGGAGATCATCGCCCGGAACGCGCGCCATCTGACCTTCACCGACGTCCGCCAACTGGCCCACGCCGTCGACCACGGACAGGCCGTCACGATCGAGTACGTCGCCACGTCCGGCAACACGACCGTCCGCACCCTCAGCCGCCTCGCCCTGGACGCGCCCTACCTGAACGCCTGGTGCCACCTGCGCGAGGACGAGCGCGTGTTCACCCTCTCCCGCATCCACGGCGTGATGCCCGGGTAGCCGGGGCCGCCGTTCCCCTGTCCGTACATGTCTGGCCGTTCGGGCCAGGTCGGCGCGGCCCATCCGGACTACGTCGCGTACGAGGTGGTCGGCTGAGCGGTCGGGCGGGTGGGGAGCGAGAACCTGGCCTTGGGGCGGCTCAGGGCCCCCGTCCGGTGGTAGAAGCGGATGGCGTCGGTGTTCCAGGCGGGTGTCTGCCACTGCAGCTGCGCGGCGCCCAGTGCTGCGGCCGCGTCCCGTACGGCGTCGAGCAGGGCGCGGCCCCACCCGCCGCCCCGGTGGGCCTCGGTGACGAACAGGCAGTCCAGGTGGACGTAGTCGGCGGCCTGCCAGGTGGAGAACTCCCGGGAGAAGCTCGCGTAGCCGGTCAGTTCGCCGCCGTGGTCGACCACCAGGCACCACGCCCTCGGCCGCGCGGCGAACAGTGCGGGCGCCAGCCGGGCGGCGAGGTCCGCGGGCACCGGCTCGGCGCGCTCGTGGGCGGCGTGGTCGGCGCACAGGCGGGCGAGCGCGGGCAGGTCGGCCGGGGTGGCCGGGCGGATCGTGCCGCCCGGCCGTGCGTCGGCGCTCAGCACGCGCAGGAGATGCCCGAGCGCGGGGCGGTCAGGTCGTCGACGGGGCGGCTCTCGGGGCCGGTGGCGGTGTCGTACGCGAAGCCCTCGCGGACCCAGTACTCGAAGCCGCCGAGCATCTCCTTGACGGGGTGGCCGAGGAGGGCGAAGGCCAGGGCCGCCCGGGTGGCGCCGTTGCAGCCGGGGCCCCAGCAGTAGGTGACCACGGTCGTGGTGGCCGGGTCGATCAACTTCGGTGCGAGCTCGGCGATCCGCGCGGTGGGGATGTGCACGGCGCCGGGGATGTGGCCCTGGTTCCAGGCGACCTCGCTGCGGGTGTCGACCACCACCACGCCGGGTGCGCCGGAGGCCAGGTCGGCGTGGACGTCGGAGACGTCCGCCTCGAAGGCGAGCCGGGCGGCGTAGTGGGCGGCGGCCTCGGCCGGGGTGGCGGCGGGCACGGTCAGGACGGCGCTGGCGGACATCGGAAACCTCGTGTTCCTGCTGGTGGGGCGGGGGTTCGGTGGGCCGTTCCGGGGTTCCCCGGTCGGCGATGACTCCATCCTCCGGTCCCGGGGCCCACCCCCACGAGTGGCGTGAACGCCGAAGGTCGTCAAGATCCCGCCAGGTGCTGTCGGCCCGTCGGGAGAGGATGGCGACATGACGATCACCCCCACGCCGGTGGCCAGCTACCCGATCCCGAGCGGGAGCAACTCCCGCTCCTCCGTCGATCCGACCGGCCCCGTTCCCCGCCTGGAGGTCCACGACGGCACCTCGCTGCGCCTCTACGACCTGCGGGAGCAGGCCGAACTGAAGGCCGAGTTCCCGGCCCCGGGCCCCGAGTGGTGGGCGCCGGTGTGGACGGCTCCCGACCTCACCTTCGCCGTCTTCGGCACCGGCGACGGGTACGTCGCGACGGCCCAGGACGGCACGGAGCTCTGGCGGCAGCCGTACGGCACCTGGCGGGTGGACCGCTGGGGCTACGTCCTGTTCACGATGACCGGTCCCGACCGGGAGCTCCGGATCTGGCTGCGGCTGCCCTCCGGACTGCCGGACGCCACCGTCTTCCTGACCCTGGACGCCGAGGGGCGGGTGCTGGCCCGGAGCGTGCTCGAGTGCGGCGGCTACGAGCGGTACGCCCACCTGCTCCTGGACGCCGACGGCGAGGTCATCGGGGTGGACGTCTCGGGCGGTTCCGGGCCGACCACCCGCCACCGGCTCCGCCGGGAGTCCGGCGCCCTCGTCCTGGCCGAGCCGCTGCCGCAGGACGCGGTCCCCCGGCTCCCGGCGGACCGCGACTACCTGGACGCGGACTCCGGCAACACCCGCTGCATGACCGTCGATCGGAGGGGCCGGGACATCAGCTGGCACGCCGTGCCCTCCTACGAGGTCACCGCCACGCTCCGGCTGAGCGACTTCCCGGCCCCCGGCACCGGCGACTGCTCGGTCCACAACGACCCGTCCATCTCCTCCTTGTCCGGTTTCGTGGACGACTCCACCGTGCTGGTGACCCTGCACAACCGCTACGACGAGGGCGCCGTGCTCCTCTTCGGCGAGCAGGACTGGCGCGAGTACAGCCACTGGCTCGCCGACCCCGCCACCGGCGCCCTGCACGGCCGCCTGGAGTACCCGATGCCCGAGGTCGACTACGTGCTGCCCCTGGGCGACGGCACCTGGCTCACCCAGGAGTGGAACGCCTACCGCCGCTGGCGCCGCTGACCACCCCCGGGTGCCAGGGCCCGTCTTCGAACCCCCGCCCGCCCTCCGGGCGAACGACGGGAGTCCGAAGGCGGGCCCTAGGGCCTGTCCGGCGGATCTTGCCAGG
Source organism: Kitasatospora sp. NPDC059146 (assembly GCF_042786665.1). NCBI lineage: Bacteria > Bacillati > Actinomycetota > Actinomycetes > Kitasatosporales > Streptomycetaceae > Kitasatospora > Kitasatospora sp. NPDC059146. Next base: position 6,110 of record NZ_JBHZCY010000233.1, read on the forward strand.
CGCGCGACGCCGGGCATCCCGCCTGGACGCACGCCCGAATCGCCCAAGTACGTCCAGTACGAAGCCG
>NZ_JBHZCY010000234.1:0-5774 GCF_042786665.1 Kitasatospora sp. NPDC059146
CGGCCCCATTCGTCGTTCGTCAGATCACCCCGCCCCATGCCGGGCACAACGAGCCCGGCATGGAGAAGTCACATGATCCGCCGGACAGAACCTAGTAGCGTGGCCGCGGATGACTTCGTACGGCGAGTGGAGGCGGCGGTTGAAGGTCTCTGGGGCGGCGGGTTCCCGTCGGCGGCAGGTGTGGGCGCAGTCCGTGAAGAAGGCGCGGACATGCCTGAGGAACCTGGCGGAGGGCGACACGGACTCGCGCGATCTGAAGGCGGTGATCGAGCAGGTACTGGCCACCGAGTACAAGGGGCGAGTGATCGTCGAACTGCTGCAGAACGCCCACGATGCACACCCGGCCAAGGCGGGCGACGGGCGGGTGGAGATCCTGCTCGACGAGACCGAGGGCGAGCACGGGGTCCTCTACGTGGCCAACGGCGGCCGTGAGCTGACGCCGAAGCGCTTCGACGCGCTGCGCCGGGTCGCGGCGTCCAGCAAGCGGCCGGACGAGGGCATCGGACACAAGGGGGTGGGCTTCAAGAGCGTCCGTCAGCTGACCGAGGCCCCGGAGGTCTACAGCGTCTCCCGCCCGGGCGCCAAGACCTTCGACGGCTACTGCTTCCGTTTCGCCCGGTCGTCGGACTTCGACCGGCTGGCGGCCGAAGCGGCCCCGGACGACCCCGGCGCGGCCGACAAACTGCGCGAGAACCTCTCTGCGCTGCTGCTCCCGGTGCCCGTCGACGAGGTCCCGGAGCCGGTGCGGCAGTTCTGCCGTCGCGGGATCGTCACCGTCGTCCGGCTGCCCCTCAAGGATGCGGAGGCCCGTGCCTCGGCTGTCCAACAGTTGCGCGAACTCACTGACGACAGCGCGCCCTTCGAGCTCTTCCTCGACCGGCTGGCCATGGTCGTGGTGTCCCACACCCAGGCCGGCGCCGCCCCGAAGCGCGTCGTCTTCGGGCGGCGGGTGATCACGTTGTACAGGTCCCGCGACCTCAGGATCGAGGAGGTGGCGCTGCGCCGCGGGCGCCGGAAGCTGGACCTGGTCCTGGTCCGCAGCCGGGTGCCGGAGGAGCGCCTCCTCCCCGCCATCGCGGCCAGCAGCGACATGGGCAAGCCCTGGGACAAGTGGCGCGGGTCCGCCGAGGTGGCGGTGGCCGTCCCGGCGGGCGAACCGCTGAGGGGCGGCCGGCTCTACACCTTCCTGCCGATGGGTGCCACGACCGCGTGCCCGGTCGACGGGTACGTCAACGCGCCGTTCTTCTCACATGTCAGCCGCCGCACGCTCGTCCTCGAGACGCCGTGGAACCAGTTGCTGCTCGACGAGGTGGCCACGGCCTGCGCCCGGGCTGCCGTGCTGGTCGACGAGGGGCGGGTGCGGCTGCCGGGCGAGGCCGCGATCGACCTGGTCTGCCGGAACGGCGCCGAACTGGAGCGGCTGCAGGAGGCGTTCCGGAAGCTGGACCGCAAGCTCAACGAGGTGGCCTTCATCCCGAGGGTCCACCCGGAGGGCTCACGCACCTCGCTCGACCGCGGCACATTCGTCGAGCGGCCCGAGGGCGTCGAGGTCTTCACCCCGCAGGCCGTCGGTGCGACCGGCGAGGCGGAGATTATCGACCCCGCCCTGCACCCGCTGCGCGCCGAACGGCTCCGGAGGATGGCCCGTCTTCTCCACGTGCGCCTGGAGCCCTGGACCTTCCAACTCGCCCAGTGGGCCGAGGCCGTGGCCCAACAGCTGGCCGAGACCACCGGCGCAGCGGACACCGGCCACGAGCGCTGGGCCGACTTCTACCACGACCTGGCGCTGTCGTTCCCCGACGCCGCCCCGCTGCGGGGCAAGCGGATCGTCCTCGACACGGGCGGCCGGCTCGTCCCCGCCGGTGGTGAGCACGTCTTCTTCCCCGGCGCAAGCGACATCCTGCTCCAGCCCGACGCGCTGCCCGCCCGCGTGCGCGAGCACCTCTCCTTCGTCCATGACGCGATCCCGTGGTCGGAAGGCCGAGGCAAGGCCCGGAGCCGCCGCGCCGCCGGTCGACGGTGGCTCGAACAGCAGGGGCTCGTGCAGACGTACACCCCGGCGGCGCTGCTGCCCGCCCTGACCGCGGTGATGGGGCAGGACGGGCAGGACGACGAGACCCGGTGGCAGTGCCTGCACCTCGCCTGCCGCCTGTGGATCGCTCAGGGCCCGCGCGCCGCCCGCATCAAGGGCCTGCTCGTCCCCACCAGGCGAGGCTGGTCGCCCACCGGGAGCGCGATGTTCGGCCCGGGCTGGACGGGAGCGGCCTCGGCCGCCGACGACACCCTCGTCCGCTTCCTGGACCTGACCCGGACCCTGGACCGCTCCCTCCGGCAGGCCCACGGCGCACTCCTGAGGCCGGCCGCCGAGGTTTGCGAGGGCAGCGGCACCGACCCGGCGGTGTTCCAGCGCTTCCTGGAACGCCAGGACGTGCGCCACGGCCTGCGGCCGACCTGTCTCCCCGTCACGGACTCGGTGAAGGGGAGCCAGCTCAACCACCCGTGGTCCTTCGACGCCTACCGGTCTCTCCACCGTACGGCCGAGGCGCGCCGGCAGTGGGTGGCCACGGCCCAGACCTGGCCGAACAGGCACGGCGACCTCTACGCGACCGTCGCCTACCAGCCTCAGAACCGTCAGCTGGCCAAGCTCCCGGGCCAGGACGCCTACGCCGACTTCTCGGACGAGGCCCGCCGGCTCTACGCCGAACTGATCGTCCACGGCCTGGGCACATGGCAGGACAGCGCTTTGGAGACCCGGTTTGTGCGTGGCAGAGACGGTTCCGGGACTGCCTGGCCGACCCCGCTCGCCGCCTTCCTCCGCCATGCGCCGTGGATTCCGCAGACCCTGGACCACCAGGGCCGGAGCACCTTCGCCCCGATCTCGGCCGCGTGGTGGTGGAGTGAGAGCGAGCAGCCGCCCGCCTACCTCTCCGTTGTGTCCGCGGGGCTTCGGCAGATGGCGACCGGCAAAACGCTAGAACGGCTCGACCTGCTGGGCGTACGCCACTGGTCTGACCCCCGCACCGCCCTCGACCGGCTCCGCCACCTACCCCAACTGCTCTTTGAAGCACCTAAGTTGCGCCACGGGGTGCACGCCAACGCGATCCGCCGCGCCTACGAGCGGGCCTGGTCGCAGCTGCTGCCGCCCCACCAGGGCCAGGACAGCTCGCGGGCCGACCTCGAAGCCCTCCTGGTCTCCCGGACCGGCGCCCTGGAGGTCCTCCCAGCCGCCCCCGAAGGCGAGACCGCCGAGCCGGTGCACCTGCCGGACCCGGGCAGCGGCCAGCAGCGCAGGCTGCTCGACCAGATCCCCGTCCCGGTGCTGCCACTGGATGACCGGGCCCTGGGCAGCCGGGTACACGACTACCTCGCGGACCACGACGGCTTCGAACCCCGCCCATGCAGCGAGGCCGCGGTCCAGGTAGTCGCGGACCAGCTGCCCGCGCCGCAGGCGCCGAGCACGCCCCTGCTGGAGTTCGCCGGCCCCTGGCTGCGCGCCCTGGTGGCCGCGGTAGTGGAGTACGACGAGGACCGCGCCGTGCGTCCGGAGACGGTCACGGTCGCCCGGCTCACCGGGCGCCTGCGAGCCTGCTCCCTGGTGCTCGCCACCGAGGCCGTCACCCATGTCGCCGGACACACGCTGGCCGCCACCGACCGCTCGGTGCTTCACGACGACCCCGAGCGCCCCTGCCTGGTCGTCGTCCAGGCACCGCCGCGAGCGCACTGGCCCGTCCTCCAGACGGCCGCGCCGGGCATCGCCGAGCTAGTCGGCGCTCCCTACCTCGCGACGGAACTCGAGCTCGCCCTGCTAAAGCTGGGGCAGCGGATGCAGGGCCGGGGAACCGCCGAGGTAACGGAGAACGACCTGGCCGCCGCGCTCGACCTGCCGCTCCACCGGCTGGAAGCGGTGCTCTCCGACCGCGCCTCCGCCCGCTCGGGCAGCGCCCGGCTGGTGCCCGTCCTCGCCTGCGAGGACGTCGAGCTGGCGGAACAGCTGCAACAGCTCCAGGAGACCTTCAACAGCCTTGAGGAACTGCGAGATTGGCTGGCGGGGAAGCTCGGCGCCGACCGTGCCGAGCTGCTGCTCTCCCTTCCGGATGACGACTGGCAGCGGCTGCTGCTGCGGCTCAGCGTGCCGCTGGAGCGGGCCAACCGCGCGTGGGAGACCCTCGGGCTGGCCCCGATCGACAACTCCGCCCTGCACACCCGCCAGTTCGAGACCTGGCTGCAGGGCAACCGCTCGCGGCTGGTGGACCGGGTGCGCGACGCGTTCGCCGCCCCCCACCGCGCCGGGCGCGAGCTGGGGGAGTACGTGCGGCTGCGCGAACTGCCGGGGCTCGGCCCCGATCCGGCGTGGCACCGGACACTCTGGGAGCTCCCCGCCCAGCTGATGGCCGACCACGCGGACCGGTGGCTGGCCGAGCACCTGCCCCCGGCAGGCAAGGGCTCGGGGGTGCTGCTGCCGGTGAGCGAGGTGCGGGACCTGTGCGTGGGCGTCGTGCACGCCCGGCTGCCGGAACTGCGCACCCTGATCGAGCGCTGGCTCACCCGGCAGGGGGGTGGCACGGAGTCCACCTGCCCCGGGGCAGCCCAGGTGGCCCGGGAGATGGAGGCGGAGGGGCTCCTCGACTTCGCGCCGCTGACCCGCAAGGCGCTGATCGCCTGGCTGCACTCGCGCGGCCACTGGCCGGAGGGGATGCCGGCCACGACGAGCCTCGGCGACCTCGGCCTGGAGGGCGAAGCGGCGGGCCGACAGCCGTCGGAGCCGCGTGAAGGGAAGGGAACGGCACCCTCGGGACGGGCCCAGGCGCCGACGCTGGAGTTCAACGGTGAGCACCTGCCCATAGGGAGCGACGACCTGCGCGAATTCGCACGCCGAGTGGTGGCCGACCTTACCGAGGCGCAGCTGGCGACACCGGTCGACGTGGTGACCCCCGAGGCGCCCGGCCCCGCGGCCGCCCTCCCGCGCCAGCGCGGATCCGGCGGCTCAGGGAACGGCACGGGCGGTGCGCGGGAGTCCGGTAGCGGCGAGAAGCCCGTCGCGGTCGGCCTCGCCGGCGAGGTGGCGGTCGGCGCCTGGCTGGAACGGCACTTCGGGGTGCCGCCCGAGGAGTCGTGGAAGTCGGAGATGCGCCGCCACGTCCTCGCCGACGGGCTGGGCGACGACAGCCTCGGCTACGACTTCCTGATCCGGGACGGCGAGCGCACGCTGCTCTTCGAGGTCAAGTCGTCCACCGGCGCGGACGGCGACATCCACCTCGGGGACACCGAGACGCGGGCCGCACGGGCGAGCCAGCTGCAGCCCGACGTGGAGTACCGGATCGTCTACGTCTCCCACACCAACGACCACGAGCGCCGGAGGATCACCCCGCTACCCAACCCGTTCAGCGAGTCCGGCCTGACTAGCTATCAGATCGTCAGCACCGCGATGCGGCTGCGCTTCGTCCTGCCACAGGAGGAGTGACGGTGCTGCGCCGACGTTCGGTCCTGGTCATGCCGCACTGTCGGTCACGCGGAGGTGAGCTCGCCGACCGGCAGGCCGAGCACAGGCCTGAGCACAAGCAGGTCCGCGCCCGCGTCGAGCACGTCTTCGTCCGAGTGAAGACCTGGACGATCCTTCGCGACTGCCGTCGCAAGGGCGACGGCGCCCGGCTTTTACAAGACGAGTCGTTTCCCGGAGTGCTAGGTTCTGTCCGGCGGATCATGTGACTTCTCCATGCCGGGCTCGTTGTGCCCGGCATGGGGCGGGGTGATCTGACGAACGACGAATGGGGCCG
>NZ_JBHZCY010000235.1:0-5645 GCF_042786665.1 Kitasatospora sp. NPDC059146
GGGGGGGGGGGGGGGCCCCCCCCTCCGGGGGGGGGGGGGGCCCCCACGTTCCGGACCGGCCGGGCCGGCGGCGCGTCCGGGGTGAGCGCCTGCCGAGCCGGCCGGGGCCGACCGGATGGACGGTGGGCACGGGGGAGCCGACCGGCCACCCGGGGTCTTCGGGTGGTTGTGCGTACTGCGGGTGGTGCGATCCGGATGGGCGGCGAGCCCGGGGGGAGTCGCTCGCCGCCCATCCGGAGTTCTGGGGGTCATCTCCGGGCGGACTGCTCGTCCTCGGAGGGGCCGGTCCTGCCCGGACGGGTGTCCGGCAGGGTGGGGAGGTTCGACGGGGTCGGGATCGCGTTGCCCTTGCCGGGCTTGGCCTTGCCGTCGCCGTTGGTGTCCTCGTTGCCGTTGGTGTCCTCGTTGCCGTTGGTGTTGCCGTTGGTGTTCCCGGTGCCGGTACCGGTACCGGTACCGGTCCCGTTGCCCTTGCCGGGCTTGGCCTTGCCGTCGCCGTCGCCGTTGCCCTTCCCGGCGCCGGAGGGGCTCGGCTGCGGGCCGGTGCCCTGGTGGTCCCCGTGCTCCTGGCCGGGGGCGCCCTCGCAGTAGTCCTGGACCTCGTCCGCTCCGCCGGCCGCCGCGACCAGCGGGGCGAACAGCGGGTCGCCGGCCAGCTTCCCGGGGCGTTCGCCCTTGCCCGTACGGTCCGCGAAGCGCTGGCAGAGCGGGACCAGGGCGGCGGGCGGGGCGGGGTGCCCGGGGTGCTCGCCGGCCGTGGGGCCGTCGGGCGAGCCGGGGTCGGACGGGACGGTGCGGTGCGGGTCCGCGGGGGCGCCGATGGACGGCCGGGTGGGTCCGCCCGGGGAGGCGGAGCCGGAGCCGGTTCCGGTGGAGGTGCCGTGCGGGGAGCCGGACGGGCCGCCCGGGGCGGCGACCGCGTGCTCGGGTTCGGACGGGCCGCCGCCCAGGGCGGACGGCAGGTTGCCGGTGCCGGCGGCGACCGCGACCCCGCACAGCGCGGTGGCGCCGAGCACGGCGGCAGCGGCCTTCGTGCTGAAGGCCCTGGCCAGCGCGGCGGTTGCCATGGATCGTCTCCGGAGGGGTGTCACTACGGGGTCGGGCGTGAGACTCGCCTGCCGGAACGCGGCCAGGGCGGCCTCCTCCCCGGCCAGTTCGGCGGCCGTCGCCGGGGCGGCGGCCGCGGCCAGCACCCGGGCGAGCTGCCCGGGACCGTCCGGTCCGGTGAGCGAGGCGTCCTGCCCGGCCGACGGGCCGCCCACGGCACCGCCGAGCAGGTGCTCGGCGGCATCACGGTCGATCCGACGGGATCGGTTGGTGCTCATCTCATGTCCTTCAGCGTCGCGGCCCGGCGTTCTGTCACACCCTGCGGAGAAGTTTTTTCCGTGGGTTCCACGGCAGGTCGCCCCGCGGACTCCCGCGCCCGGGCCGGCGACCGTTCCCCGGCGGCCGCTTCGGCCCGGCGGGCAGCCGGCTCGGCCCGGCGGGCGCCCGGTTCGGCCTGGCGGGCGGCCGGGATCCCGGCCCCGGAGGCGAAGGGCTGGTCCAGCAGCTTGGCCAGTCGGCGCAACCCCCGGTGGGCGGCCATCCGGACGCTGCCGGCCCGCTTGCCGAGCACCCGGGCCGCGCTCTCGGCGTCCAGTTCCATGACCACTCTCAGCAGCACCGCCTCGGCCTGGTCGCGCGGCAGCCGGGAGATCAGGGCCAGCGCGTCGGCGGTGCCGACGGTGGCGAGGGCGGTGCGGGCGGTGTCGTCCCCGGCGGCCAGTTCGGCCAGGTACTCGTACGGCAGGTCGGCGACCGGGCGGCGGCGCCGGGCGCGCAGGTGGTCCATCGCCCGGTTGCGGGCGACGGTGGCGGCCCAGCCGCGGAAGCCGTCGCCGTCGCCGGAGAAGCCGCGCAGGTCGCGGGCGATCTGGAGCCAGGCCTCGGACGCGATGTCCTCGGCGTCCTGGACGTCCTCGGGCCGCCCGCCGACGAGCACCCTCAGGTAGCGCAGCAGGCCCGGCTGGACGGTCCGGAACAGCAGCCGGAACGCCTCTTCGTCCCCCTCCTGTGCGGCGCGGACCGCCTCGGTCAGGTCGGTGGGAGCGGGGCCCCCGCCCGGTGGTGGGCCGACGGAGGGTACTGGTCCGGACCGGCCGAGGGGGCTGCCGGTGCCCGCTCCGGGCTGTTCTGCACTCTGCACCCGCCACATGATGCGCCATCCGGGCCAACGGGTCGGCTCCGGTCGAAGGACCGGGCCGGACGGGGCCAAGGTCCCGTGGACGGCTGCCGTTCGCCCGCAGCCCCGGGACACCGCCCCTGCCTACCTTGTCGGTAGGCGAATCGATCCGGGCGCCGACCGCGCCCCGGACGCCGGGCCCGCCGACGCGCCCGACCCTCGCCGTGACCCCTCGCCGTGACCCCGCGACCCCGCCGCGCCCGTTCTTACGACGCCCGCCCGAACCCGTTCGGGCGGGCGCTTCCGGGCTGTCCCCGGCCGGAGCGGGGCCGGGACGACCGCACGACCAGCAGGGAAAGACCGCGATGACGACTGCCCACGAGCTCCACACGACGGGACTGCGCGAACACCTCGCGCCCGCCCTGCGCGCCCTGGGCCTCACCGGTCGGCAGCAGGCCTTCGTCCTGCCGGACGACACGCACCGGCTGCTGGTCGAGCTGGTCGAGCGGCCCGCCGCCGACCGGGTCGCCTTCACCTTCGGGCTCCGCGTGGTCCGTCGGGCCAGCGGCGCCGACGGAGCGGGCGGCGCCGACGGGGCCGGTGGCGGCGACGCAGCGCGTGGCGGCGGGACCGACGGGGAGCGGCCGGGCCCGGACGCCGGGGGCGGCGTCGAGGTCTGGCGGGCCCGGATCGGCGAGGTGCTGCCGGTCGGCGAGGACGTCTGGTGGGAGGTGCTGCCCGGGCCGCGCTGGCGGCTGCCGTTGGACGACGCCGTCGCCGCCGTCCGCGACTACGGCCTGCCGGAGCTGCGGCGCCGGGCCGCGGCGGACCTCTCCCCCACCGCCGGACCGTACCTCTCCCCCGCCGAGCTGGAGGACGTCAACGCCGCGCTGCTGACCGCCTCGGTGGCCCGGGTGCAGCGTGCCGAGCTGGCCGACGGGGCGCTGGTGCTGACCGGCGCCTGGACCCGGGGCGACGGGGTCGCCCGGACGGTGCTGGCCGGAGCGGCACAGGGCTTCCTGTCCGCCGGGGACGAACGGTTCCGCACGGTGCGGTGCCTGGACACACTCGGCCGGGAGCTGTGGGCCTTCGGCCCGACGCACCCCTAGAACGGCGCAGGTCGGCGGGGGTGTCACGGGCCGCACCGTGACAGCTGTCATGCGGATCAGGCAACGGACGGCACTGCTCTGACGGAGGGTCGGACGGCGAAGCTGGAGGCACGACGCGGGCAGCGGCCCGCGGCCACCAGCCGGGGAGGAACCCACCATGAGCAGCCAGACCGTCAGCGCCGCCGGCACCGTTCCCGCCACCACCACGCCCGCCACCGCCACCGCCACCACCGCCCCCGCCCCCGCGGACGGGGCCGCCGCCCCGGCGCCGAACCCGGTGGCCTCGGGGCTCCGTCCGCTGGTCCTCGACGTGGCCGCCCCGCTGGCGGGGTACTACCTGCTGCACTCGGTCTGCGGCCTCAGCGAGTTCGCCGCGCTGGCCTGGAGCAGCGTCTTCCCGGCCGGCCGGACCGTCCTCGGCCTGCTGCGCGAGCGTCAGGTCAACCTGTGGGCCGCGCTGATGCTGGCGGTCAACCTGGCGGGCCTGGCGCTCACCTTCGTCACCGGCGACGCCCGGATGATGATCGCCAAGGACGGTGGGCTGAGCGGCACCGTGGCGCTGGCGATCCTGGTCTCCGCGGCGGTCGGCAAGCCGGTGATGACCCCGGTGCTGATGCCCTTCCTCACGAAGGGGAAGCAGGACCGCGCCGCCGCCTGGCAGCGGCTGGTCGAGGGCCGGGCGGCGGGCTCGCGGGCCTTCCGCCGCCACGAGCGGGTGTTCGCCGGCATCTGGGGCACCGCGCTGCTGGCCGAGTGCGCGGCCCGGGTGGTCGGCGCCTTCACCCTGCCGGTGTCGACCATGGCCTGGCTGTCCACCGTGTTCCTGATCGGCGCGATCGCGGCCGGTTCGCTGCTCGGCCGGATCGCGGTCGACCCGATCGAGAAGCTGGTCGCCGCCGAGACCGGGACCCCGACCGCGGCCTGAGCCCCCGTCGGTGCGCCGCCGGGCACGCAGCCGGAGCGCAGCCGGCACACCGTCGGTACGCCGTACGAACTGCCGGTGCCGAGGGTTCGAACGATCAGGAACCAATGGGATCTCCCGGGAGTCCATATAACGAGGGGATAACGGGATCCCCCGAGACGACCGACCGGGGAGCCCCACATGCGGACCGACGCACTGACCACCACCGAGGACCGCACCCTCGTCTGGGACGGCTGCCTGAACGTCCGTGACCTGGGCGGACTCCCCACCGCCTCCGGCCGCCCGACCACCCGCGGCGCGATAGCCCGGGCGGACAACCTGGACCGGCTGACCCGCGAGGGCTGGGACGCCCTCCTCGACCACGGTGTCCGCACCGTGGTCGACCTGCGCAACGCCGAGGAGTACAAGCCGCTCCTCCCGCTGCCCGACGGCGTCGAGCTGGTCCGCGTCCCGCTGGACGAACTGGCCGGTCCCGCCTGGTGGGCGGCCCACGGCCGACTGGACGGCACCCCGCTGGCCTTCCGCCCCTACCTGGAGCACTGCCCGCACGCCGCCGCCGCGCTGGTCACCGCGATCGCCGACGCCCGCCCCGGCGGCCTGGTGGTGCACTGCGGCGCCGGGCGCGACCGCACCGGCCTGGCCGCCCTGCTGCTGCTCGCCCTGGCCGGGGTCGACCGGGCCTCGATCGCCGAGGACTACCTGCTGAGCGGCCCCAACGTCCGCCCGCTGTACGGGATGCTCGGCCTGCCGGACCCGTACCGCCGGATCGACGCCGCGCTGGCCGAGGCCGGGACCACCGCCGAGGCCGCCCTGGCCGCCGCGCTCGACGGGCTGGACCCGGCGGGATACCTGCTCGCGGCCGGGGTCACGCCCGCCCAGGTCGCCGCCGTCCGGGGCCGACTGCTGCCCGCCGCGTAGGAGTCGCGGAGTTCGACGCGGGGCGAGCACAAGCTACCCGACGGTAAGCGTCAACCGATGGTTGACGATCCTCGGATCGACAACCTACGGTTGACGCATGGAGAATCCCGTTGTCCCCAACACCACTCCGCTGCGCCTCGACGACCTGATCGCCGCGATCAAGAAGGTCCACACCGACGCGCTCGACCAGCTCTCCGACGCGGTCATCGCCGCCGACCACCTCGGCGAACTCGCCGACCACCTCATCGGCCACTTCGTCGACCAGGCCCGCCGCTCCGGCGCCTCCTGGACCGACATCGGCCACAGCATGGGCGTCAGCAAGCAGGCCGCCCAGAAGCGCTTCGTCTCCAAGGGCCCGGGCAGCCCGGCCGACCTCGACCCCAGCCAGGGCTTCTCCCGCTTCACGCCCCGGGCCCGCAAGGTCGTGGTGGCCTCGCAGGAGGAGGCCCGCCGGGCCAACAACCCCGAGATCGGCCCCGAGCACATCCTGCTCGGCCTGCTCGCCGAGCCCGAGGGCATCGGGCTCAAGGCG
>NZ_JBHZCY010000236.1:0-5612 GCF_042786665.1 Kitasatospora sp. NPDC059146
CACCGAACACGGTGGGCGCCCCGTCGGCCTTGCAGAGGGCCGGTTACTCGATCCGGATCCGGTTGATGTGCCAACCGTCCGGCCGGAGGAGGGATGCGGTGGACGCGGTGACGGGCCCGAGCTCGGCCACCCACCAGGGCAAGGGAGGCCGGTGCGCCCAGCCCCAGTGGAGGATCGCCTGCTCGGCCTGGGCTGCGAGGGCTCTGGCGGGGCGCTGGTCGCTGGTGGTCCACAGCCCGTCCGGGCGGATGTAGACAGCGTGCTCGCCGTCGGCCAGCGCGAGGGTCTGCTCCCAGCGGAGCCGTTCTTCCACCCCGGCGACGGCGAGGCGGCGGGGGTGGTGCACGGCCAGGTAGGCCCACAGGTCGGCCCACTGCTCTTCTCGCAGAGCGGCGACCGCCCTCCGGCGCCGTGTGCCCAGGTCGGGGGCCGGAAGGTGGGGGCGGGTCGCGGGGGTGTCGCCGCCGTCGGGGTACAGGGGGCCGTCCTCGGGCACCGGCCAGTGATCCTCCCCCGCGGTGAGCAGCCGAACTCGCACGCCGGTGGCGCGATTCACTGCGGCGGCCCAGGGGTGGCGGCCACCGAAGGCGAGAGGAACGGCCAGGGCACCGCCCCTGGCCAGTTGTGTGAGCCAGGCGCGGGGGATGCCCCGGACGGGGAGGGCGGAGACGATCAGGTCGTAGGGGCCCTGGTCCGGTCGGCCGTGTGCGAGGTCGCCGATGTGGACATCGACGAGGCCGAGGTTGCGGCCGCGGGGTCCGAGCGGGGCGCGCACGCTTTCTTCGCCGGCGCGGTCCGGCTGGACGGAGAAGAAGGGGGTGTCTCCGCTCAGGTTCGCGAGCTCGCGGGTGATGTCGCTGTCGGGGCCGATCTGGAGGATGCGGGCGCCGGGGGCGACCTGCCGGGTGAGGAGGATGGGCAGGGTCCTCGCCGCCGACGCGGGGGGTACGAGGAGTTGGTGCTCGGGGGCGGGTGAGTCGTTCATGTCCTTCGGGGTCTGGTCGGGGCTTCGCCGGTGGCGCGTCGCCGATGCGGAGGGGGTCGTTTCTGGTTCTGCCAGGCCGCTGGGGGCGGCCGGGTTGTCGGCGATGCGGGTGCCCGTGGTCGCGGGGCGCCTCCGATGGGGGTGTCGACACGGTGGCCGCCGGTGCCCGGCGCACCGAGCGGGGTGCCGGTCACGGCCGGTGCTCCGGCTGCTCGCGGCCCTCGGCCCGCCGCAGGCAGCGGCTCCTGGCGGCCGCGGTTCGGCTTCGGACCAGGGCCGCCCGGCGAACCTCCCGGGGCGGCTCGGGGCTGGCGGGCAGGAGCCGCCAGTGGACGGTGTTGGTCACGGCCACGGTGACGACGCGTCGGCCGGCACGGTGCTGGATGCGCAGAGGGGTGCCGTTGTTGAGCCGGAAGCAGACACGGTGGAAGGCGTCGTTGTCGGTGAAGGCTTCCAGGCGGTGGTCCCGCTCAGAGCGGTCGAGCTGGGTTCCTCCGGCGCGCAGCAGGCGGCCCAGCCAGCGCAGGGCCTGCCCCGCGGTGGCGTGGTGGCTGACGTGCCGCAGCAGAGGGTGGCGGGCACCGGCGAGGTCGGTGCTGGTGTAGGTGGCCGTGAAGCGGGCGGCGGGCACGGGGGTCCTCGGGGTGTCGGGGCGGTGGTGGCCGGGTCGGCTTAGTCCTCTCGGGGGTGGCTTGCGCTCACCGGCGTGCCAGGGTCGATGAGGGTGTGGCCCAGCCACCGCCCCGAGGTGAGGGTGCCGGTGACGGGCGGCCAGTAGGCCCAGCGGACGACCGCAGGTCCGGGGCTGGCCGGCTCGTCGATGAAGTCGGGGTCGGGCGCGGGGTTGGGCACCTTGAGGCGTTCACCGGCGGGCAGGAGGTTGGCCAGCGGGTGGTGGCCGAGCCACGGCTGTTCCTGGTCCGGGGCTATCAGCCAGTAGGTGAGGTCGGAGGTCGCGTCGTACAGCACCGGTCCGAGGCGGTGGGCGCAGGGGCCGGCGAGGGCGGCGGCGAGCAGCGGCAGCCCGGTGGCCGCCGGGAGGGAGATCGTGTCCCAGCGGCTCCCGGTGGGGACGGAGATCAGGAGGTCGGGCTCCGCCAGCCAGCGGATGAAGCCCCGGTCGCGGTGCGTGCTGCCGAGGACTCCGAGCAGCCAGATGCCGGGCGGCATGGCAGCGGCTTGGGCGGGTGTGGGGTGGTGTCGGGGCAGGGGGTTCACCGTCTACCGTCCGTCCCGGCGGCGTTCGAGGACGGTGTAGCGCTGCACGGTGTCGCTCAGACCGAGGACGATGACCTGGCGGGTGCCGTGCAGGAGCAGGACCCGGCGGGTGATCAGACCGGTCATGTCCGCGACCTCGTACGGCCTGCCGTCGAGCTGGACCCAGCTGCCGATGCGGATGTCGCCGGCCCCGGCGGGCAGGGGGTTGAGCAGGGCCCGGCCGTCGGAGAGGTGGTAGATCCCGGCGTGGTCCGGCTCGGTGACGTGCACTCGGGTGTCGAGCGGCCGGACCTGCGGGGCGGGCCGGGAGGGTGCGGGTCGCATGGAGGGTTCCGTTCGAGCGCAAGGGCGCGGTGGCCGCCGCCGGGGCGGTTCGCCGGTCCGGGCAGGGGTGGACGGGGCGGGCGGCTGGCCGGTGGTGAGGACGGTGAACTCCGCGACGGTTTCGAGGCGGGGAAGCGGCAGGATGAGGGCACCGTCGTCGAGGTGGAGGGTGCGCCCGCCGTCCCGGCGCGAGAGCAGGCTGGTGATCTCGCACGCCGTGTCGCCGACCTTGATCCAGGAGCCGGTGCGGAGTTCGTGCCCGCCGGCGGGCACCGGGACGGTGAGGATGCGGCCGTCGGGAAGGCGGAACCGGTCTGGGCCGATCCGTGTCGGGGTTGCGCGGGTTGTTCGCGGGTGCGGGGCTCGGGTGGTCATGGGGGGTTCCGATCGCTCAGTTCGTCGGGGTGACGAGGGGGCAGCGGGCCCAGACGGCCTTGCCGCTGCCCGTGGGCTCCCAGCCCCAGTCGTCGTTGCTGACGGCGCGCACCAGGCCGAGGCCGAGGCCGCCTTCGAAGTCGCCGGGCTCGGTGGTGTCGAGCACCGGCCCGCTCGGGGCGCCGTCGCGGACGACGATGAGCAGGGTCAGGCCGGTGGTCGCCTCCAGCTCCAGGTCGAGCTCGATCCACTCGGGGGCGCCGGGGCGCTGCGCGGGCACGTTGCTGGGAGGCCAGCAGGTGCCGTGGTTGATCACGTGCTTGAGGACGTTGGTGAGCAGCTCGGTGAGGACGAGCATCGCGTCGTGCACGGCAGCGCTGACGGGGTCCTGCTCGGGGTCGCCGAGAACACAGCCGCGTTCGGCCAGCCAGCGGTGGCACCGGTCGACGGCGAGGGAACGGAGCAGGGGGATGTGCTCGGCGGTGAGGTGAGCCTCCCTCAGCTTGAAGGAGGTCTGCCTGGCGTCTTCGGTGCTGACCTGGACGGGCGGGGTCATGTCGCCTCCGTGCTGTGCGGCCGCCGGCCGAAGAAGGCGGCGACGGTGTTGCGCGAACGTTCGGGGGAGAGTTGGGGAGCGCTGGGGGCCGTCTCCGTCGTGGGCGCCTTCTCCTTGCCCGCGAGGAGGGGTGCGAGCGCCGACTCGGAGACGGCGTCGAGTGCGGAGGCCAGCTCCCCGGCGAAGGTCAGCCGGTCGGTGCCGTCGGGTTCGGCCAGCCAATACGGGCCCTTGCGGTGGGGGATGCCGGGCCTGGGGCAGTGGATCTCGTGTGTTCCGTCCGCCGACAGATGGCCGGTGAGGCTCTTCCCCCAATCCCAGAGCTCGGGGGTCTTCCTGGCTATGCCGTTGAGCACGGACCCCCAGGGGTGGGTGAGGGCCGGGACAAAGAAGACGATCGAGCCACCGGTGAAGAGAACCGGTCCGGGTCGGCCCAGTCGCCGCAGTGCGGGCTCGCCCAGCACGCGGTGAACGGCGATGGCCTCCCAGCCGGGGCCGGGCAGGATCTGGATCGGTGCCAGCCCGTGGAGCTCGCGCCAGGCGGCCACCCGGGAGACGAGGTCCGACTGGCCGTGGAGGAGCCAGCGGGCGCCGGGGGTGAGGCCGGTTGGCGGCGCGGTCAGCCCGCCGGGGGGCTGGTGAGCGAACGTCGAAGTGCTGAGCGGCATGGGGGTATCCCTCGTCTCCGGCGCGGCCGAGGAAAAAGCGATCACCGACCGTCACGTCTCCGTGACACCTAGGATGTACCCTGAAATTTCAGCGTGCAACTTCTCTGTGAAATTTCCTTTGATCTCCTTCGGAGTGGAGGGCGTCGGTGAGCGGAGCGATTACTCCTGGTGCGGTCCGTAGGGCAAAATCGGCTCTGGCACGCAGGCAGAGGGGAGGGTCAGCAGTGGCGACAGCACCCATGGGGCCGCTCCAGCACCGGCGGAAGGTCGGCCGACGCCTCAAGGAGTTCCGTGAAGTTTCAGGACTGACGGTCGAACAGGCAGGTCAGTCCATCGGGGTGTCGGACAGCACGATGAGCCGGATCGAGAACGGCAAGCGCGACGTCAAGATGATCGAGCTCAAGGGGCTGCTCGACAGGTACAGCGTCCCCGAGGACGAGCGCAACGCGCTGCTGGCCATGGCTCGCGAGGCACCCGAGGGCGGCATGTGGACCGCGCACGAAGCCGCCTTCCCTCCCACCTTGGAGACCTACCTGGGGCTGGAGGAGGCCGCGCGTACACTGCGGGTCTTCGCCCTGGGTTCGATCCACAGCCTGACGCGCACCCGTCCCACCATGCGGGGCATCCTCCGGTCCGGCCTGCCGGCCGCGAGCGACACCGAGCTTGACCTCCTGACCGATGCCCACATGGCCCGGCAGGAGGTCCTCACCAGGGAACCGGTCCCGGTCGAGCTGGCGATCATCCTGGATGAAGCGGCGCTGCGCAGGCCGGTCGGCGACGCGGAGGCCTGGCGCGACCAGCTCGACCACCTGATCCGGTGCGGCGAGGAAGTCCCGAACATCACCTTCCAGTGCCTGCCCTTCGCGGCCGGACCCCACGGATCGCTGACGGGCGGCTTCACGATGATCGACTTCCCGGACCCTGCCGAGCCCGAGGTCGTGTACTGCGACACGCCGGGCGGCAACCTCTACCTCCCGAAGCCGAAGGACATCCGGCGGTTCGGGCAGCTCTACACCCAGCTGTGCGGCCAGGCACTCTCCCCGGCCGCCTCGCTGGAGTTCGTACGAACCATCCGGCACGAGACGTGAGATGACATGACTGTTCCTAATTTCAGCCACGCCACCTGGTTCAAGGCCCGGGCGTCCGAGAGCGCCCAGGGGTGCTTCGAGACGGCGTTCGCCGAGGGCCACGTGGCCCTGCGGGACTCCAAGGACCGCTCACTGCCCGCCCAGGTCTACCCGGCTGAGGTCTGGAACGGCTGGCTGGCGAACCTGCGCCGCGGCGTCTTCACGGGCCACCGCATCGCCCTCAGCTTCACTGGCGCCGGGGTCCAGGTTCGCGACACGGCCACCCCCGACGCCCAGGTCCACACGTACACGCTGCACGAGTTCTTCTGCTTCATGTCCGGGGTGCACGGCCGCGAGTTCGACCTCGCCGCCTGACCTCCCTGTACGCGAAGGCGCCCGGCACTCTCGTTGAGTGCCGG
>NZ_JBHZCY010000237.1:0-5594 GCF_042786665.1 Kitasatospora sp. NPDC059146
GGCCGGGCGTAGCCGCCCAGGTCGGGGACGGTGGCGAAACCGACGCCGTAGGCGCTGACGCCCCGGCCGAAGGCGCCGAGCAGCACACCGGGGGCCTCGCCCGCCAGCACCCAGCCGTACTCGGACTCCCGGTAGCGGAAGGGCTGCGGCAGGCCGTTGACCGGCAGGCTCAGGGTCGACCAGCCGGGCCCGGCCAGGTCGTCGGCGAGGTCCCAGGCCAGGTTGCTCTGCTGGTCCAGCCAGTCCTGGCGCAGCGCGCGGTCCAGCTGGCCGGGCCAGGTCGCGGCGAGCAGGCCGGAGCCGGCCAGCCAGGCCGCCGAGGAGGCGGACGTCGCCTCCAGCGTGCCGGTGTTGTCGGCGCTGCGGCGGCTGTCCCGGCGGGCCACGGTGACCACCACGGCGAACTTGCGCACATCACGCGGCTCGAACTGCTTGGCCGGCTCGTCGCCGTGGCCGAGGGTGCCGTAGTCGACGCCGCCGGCCGCCCCGCCGCGGGGGCCGCCGGCGCCGGCCTGCATCAGGAAGCGGCGGCCGGTCCAGCCCTCGTCCAGGCCGTACCAGGGGAAGTCGGCGGACAGGTAGGGCACCAGCGGGTCCGCCGGACCGGCCTGCCCGCCGACCACCGGGCCGCCGGCCGTGACCGTCGCCCCTCCCGCCTGACTCGTCGCGTCCATCCCCGGGCCTCCTCAACGCACGTGTGCCTGCCGTGGCGCGCTCCCATGGTGGCGTACCTCGGCGTTCCCGGGGGCCGTTCCTGGTCCGCGCGGGCGCGGATGTGACGGACGGCTCAACGGGAACAATCAGCACAATAGCGGCGCGCACGCCGGGGCCCCGCTCAGCCGGGCGGGCCGGCGGGAATTGTCGGACGCGCCCCGGGCCGCGGACGGCCGGCCCGGATCAGGTGGCGTCGGGGTCGAACGGGGGCCGCTCGCCGGGCTGCAGCGGGGCGCCGGCGGAGGCGGGCGCCGCGGCCTTCTCGAAACTCACGCTGCCCGTCCGGCCGTTCACCGGCGCGGCCGGCTTGTCGTCCAGGACGGAGCGGATGTCGAGCGACTCCTTCATGTCCTTGAGGCCCAGCGGGTCCTGCTGGTCGCCCATCAGCTGCTTGCGGACGAAGGTCTTGGGGTTGAGGTCCTCGAACTCGAAGTCCTTGAAATCGGGCCCCAGCTCGCTGCGGATGTCCTCCTTCGCGGTGTCGGCGAAGGAACGGACCTTCCGGATGAAGCCCATGGTGTCCTGGATCAGCTTCGGCAGCTTGTCCGGGCCGAAGACGACGATCGCCAGTACGGCCAGGGTCAGCAGCTTCAGCCCGCCTACATCGGTGAACACCTGGGCTCCCTAGCTCATCGGACGACGTTCCTACAGGGTAATGGCCACCGGCGAGTCCCTGGTCCACGACGGGATGAAGCCGTGGTAAAGACCAGCCGGTGGCCGGGGGCCCGGCAAGATCGGCCGGACAGGGCCTAACGGGTCTGCTGGCGCAGGGCGGCGATGTTGCCCGGGTAGCGCTCCGGGGAGGAGGACGGCTCCGGGTCGCGGGTGGCGGCCACCGGGCGGCCCGGGAAGTCCACCGGGACCTGCGCGTTCATCGGGACGTAGCCGCTCCGGCCGCTGGTGCCGCCCACCGGGCTCACCGTGGTGCCGTGCTGCTCCTCGCCCTGGGTGAGCCCGCCGACGCCGCCGAGCGTCACCGCGGCGACCGAGAAGGCGCCCGCGGCGGCGAACACCAGGCGGCGGCCGCGGGCCGCGGAGGGCCGCAGGACGGCCGCTGCGGGCTGCGGGCGGGCGGCGGTGCGGTCGGGGCGGGCGACGGCCTCCGGACGGCCGCTGCGCCGGCCGATGAGCGGTCGCAGCATCGAGCCGCGGCCGAAGGCGCGCGGGTCGAACCCGGGCAGCGGGGCGTCGGCGCCGAGCGCGCCCGCGCCGAAGGAGGCACCGGCGCCGCGGCCGAAGGAGCCGCCGGTCAGCCGGCTGCCGCCGAGCGTCCCGGTGGCGTTCACGCCGCCACCGGGGAGGTCGTCGTCGTCCCGGCCGCGGAGTCGGCCGGCGTCCGCCGGGGCGTCCTCGGGGAGGCTGCCGACGGCCATCAGCCGGGCCATCAGCGCGGAGGAGGGGGCGGGGGTGTCGGTGCGGGTCAGCAGGTGCTTGACGGACCGGCCCTCGTCGGCCTCGGCCTTGCACTGCGGACAGGTGGCCAGGTGGGCCAGGACCCGCTCGCGGGAGTCGTGGCCGAGTTCGCCGTCGAGGAAGGCGGACAGCCGGTCACCCAGGTGGTGCTCCTCGGCCGCGGGCTCGGCGGGCCGTACGGGCAGCGCGCGCAGCGCCGTGTCGGCGGGCAGCGGGACGGTCGGCAGCAGAGGGTCCCCGAGGTCACCGCCCACCGGGTCCGCGGCGCCGCGGCGGCCCGGAAGGGCCCAGCTCCGCCGGGCCGAGGACCGGTCGGACGCATCCGAACGGTCCTGGCCGGACCAGCCGGTTCCGCTCACGATCGCCTCCGTCCGCGCCCACCCGGCGCCGTCGCGACCTCGGCGGCGACGCCGACCGGCACCGGCTCCTCCGAGCCGCCGCGGCGCTCGCGGCCCGGGGCCGAGCCGGGGGCGCGGTGCTTGAGGGCGGCGCGCAGGTGGGAGCGGCCGCGGTGGATGCGGCTGCGGACGGTGCCGAGCTTGACGCCCAGGGTGGCGGCGATCTCCTCGTAGGAGAGGCCCTCGATGTCGCAGAGCACCACGGCGGCGCGGAACTCCGGCGCAAGGGTGTCCAGGGCCTGCTGCACGTCGGCGTCGAAGTGGGTGTCGCTGAAGTGCTGGGCCGGGCTGGGCTCGCGGGAGGCGAGCCGCTCGGCCGCGTCCTCGCCGAGCGCGTCGAAGCGGATGCGCTGGCGGCGGCGGACCATGTCCAGGAACAGGTTGGTGGTGATCCGGTGCAGCCAGCCCTCGAAGGTGCCGGGGGTGTAGGTCGACAACGAACGGAACACCCGGACGAAGACCTCCTGGGTGAGGTCCTCGGCGTCGTGCTGGTTGCCCGTCAGCCGGTACGCGAGGCGGTAGACGCGGGCGCTGTGCGCCTCGACGATCTCCTCCCACGTGGGCGGAGTCCAGCTCTGCGAGTCGGGACCCTCGGCGAAGGTCGCGAGGACAGGGGCCTCGGCGGTACCGGCGGCCGGCGTGGCGGCGGCGGGCTGGTCCAGGTCGGAGTGCGCAGGCTGGTTCATCACGGGCTTCGGCGTACGGGCCGACGCGGTGCCGCGGGAGTGCCGCCGCACAGGGACGTCGCCCTCGGCCACACCTCCTCGGTCGGCTCTTCTGCCCAGCAGGGCCACCACCATATCCACCTCACCCGTCAAGCCCGGATAAAAGTGTCCGGGAGGTCTTGCGCACCCGGTCGTCAGTGACAACGGCCCACCGCCGTACGCGGTTCCCGCCCGGCCAGTAATCTGTGGCAGGAAATATCGACATGCTCCGGCACCGGGCCGCCACCCGGGGCTCCGAAAGAGGCAGCCATCAGCGAGTTCGGGCCCGCGCGCGCGGCCCTCGCCGACACCTACGTGGGCGAGGACGCCGTGCTGACCTACGCCCGGGCCCAGTCCGCGCGGACCGGCATACGGGCCATCGGGCCGAGCGGCGGGGCCTGCCTGCGGCTGCTGGCCGCCGCCCTGGACGCCAAGGCGGTGGCCGAGATCGGCACCGGCACCGGCGTCTCCGGCGTCTACCTGCTGCGCGGGATGCGGCCGGACGGCGTGCTCACCACGGTCGACTCGGAGCCGGTGCGCCAGCAACTGGCCCGCGAGGCCTACCAGGCGGCCGGGTTCGCGGCCAACCGCTCGCGGTTCATACCGGGCCGGGCCCTGGAGGTGCTGCCCCGGCTCGCCGACGGCCAGTACGACCTGGTGTTCTGCGACGGCGACCCGGCCGAGTCGCGGGAGTACCTGCTGGAGTCGCTGCGGCTGCTGCGGCCGGGCGGGATGGTCTGCTTCGAGGGGGTCTTCCAGGAGGGCCGGCTCGCCGAGCCGGACCACCAGGACCCGCAGACCGGCGCGGTGCGCGACCTGGTGCGGGACGTGCGGGAGAGCGACGCCCTGCTGCCCGCGCTGCTGCCGGTCTCGGACGGGCTGCTCTGCGCCGTGAAGCGCTAGCGGCCGTACGGCGCCGGGCCCCCGCCCCCGGAGAACGCACGGGCCCGGGCCGACATGACGTCGTGCCCGGGCCCGGCGGTACGTCTCCAGGAGACGGCGAGCGCTGCGGTCAGCCGCAGGCCTTCTTCAGGGCCTCGCCCAGGGCGTCGGCCTCGTCAGGCGTGAGCTCCACCACGAGACGTCCGCCGCCTTCGAGCGGAACGCGCATGATGATGCCCCGCCCCTCTTTGGTGACTTCGAGCGGGCCGTCACCCGTCCGCGGCTTCATGGCCGCCATGCTCGTTCCCCTTCCTGCAACCGCTCAGCTACGCACCGGCAGTCCGTCCACCGCCGGTATCGAACGCATTGATCGGAAGCCATTATCCCGCATGCCACGGCCTGATGACCAACATCACTCTCGGTGCAACCACGGCCGGACCGGCAGCAACCACCGCAATCGGCACCAAAAGCCCCGGCGTGGCGGCGGTGGTGACGGCACCGGAAGGTGCGATACCTCACACTCCCCAGTCCGCCCTCCGCTCCGGCATCCTGGCACGACCACCCGCGTGACGATCGTCGAGGGAGCCCTCACCCATGTCCGATTCCGTGCTCTACGAGCTGGACGGCGGCCTCGCCGTCATCACCATCAACCGCCCGGAGGCGATGAACGCCCTGGACGTGGCCACCAAGGTCGCGCTGCGCGACGCCGTGACCGAGGCCGCCGGGGACCCGGCCGTGCGCGCGGTGCTGCTCACCGGCGCGGGCGAGCGGGCCTTCTGCGTCGGGCAGGACCTGAACGAGCACCTGGCGCTGCTCAAGCGCTTCGAGGAGACCGGCGAGGGCGCGCTGCGGACCGTCGCCGAGCACTACAACCCGCTGACCCGCGCGCTGGCCGGGATGCGCAAGCCGACCGTCGCCGCGGTCGGCGGGGTGGCGGCCGGCGCGGGCGCCTCGCTCGCCTTCGCCTGCGACTTCCGGATCCTGTCCGACCGGGCCGGCTTCAACACCGCCTTCGCCGGGATCGCCCTGACCGCCGACTCCGGCGCGTCCTGGACGCTGCCCCGGCTGGTCGGGCACGCCAAGGCCACCGAGCTGCTGATGCTGCCCCGCACGGTCAAGGCCGCCGAGGCGATGGAGCTGGGCCTGGCCACCAAGGTCGTGCCGGGCGACGAACTCGCCGCCACCGCACGGGTCTTCGCCCGCGAGCTGGCCGAGGGCCCGACGGTGGCCTACGGCGCCGTCAAGGAGTCGCTGGCGTACGGCGCCTCGCACTCGCTGGACGAGCTGCTCGACAAGGAGGACGAACTCCAGACCCTGGCCGGGGAGAGCGAGGACCACCGGATCGCGGTGCGCGCCTTCATCGCCAAGGAGAAGCCGAAGTACGTCGGCCGCTAGGGCCTGTCCGGCGGATCTTGGCAGATCAGCGCGCGGCGTTGGGCGCCCGGCTGGGCGTGCGCCCGAGTCGGCCTCGTACTGGACGTAC
>NZ_JBHZCY010000238.1:0-5540 GCF_042786665.1 Kitasatospora sp. NPDC059146
GGGTGCCGCCTCCTCGGCCGTTACGGCAGGCTCGGACTCAGGCCCCGGCCGGCTCCAGGATGGCCACGCACTCGAAGTGGTGGGTCATCGGGAACAGGTCGAAGGCCCGCAGCGAGACCGGCCGGTAGCCGCCCTCGCGGAAGAACTCGAGGTCCCGGGCGAGCGCCGCCGGGTCGCAGGCGACGTACGCGATCCGGCGGGCCTCCAGGCCGACCAGGTGTGCGACGGTCTCGCGTCCGGCGCCGGCCCGCGGCGGGTCCAGCACGATCAGGTCGGTGGCGGTGATGCCGGTGCGCGGCAGCAGCGTCTCGACCCGGTCACACTCGATCCGCACGTTGTCCAGCGCGGCCAGGTTGTGCCGGGCGTCGACGACGGCCTGCTTGGCCGACTCGATGCCGAGCACCGCGCCGTCCTCGCCGACCCGGTCGGCCAGCGCGCCGGCGAACAGGCCGACGCCGCAGTACAGGTCGAGCGCGCTCTCGCCCCACTGCGGGTCCAGACCGTCCAGCACCGCGTCGACCAGGGTGTCCGGCGCCTCCGGGTGGATCTGCCAGAAGCCGCCGTTGCTGATCCGCCAGGTACGCCCGGCGGCCCGCTCGCGGACGAAGCCGCGCCCGTGGACCTTGTGCGCGTCGCCCTGGTCGTCGATCCGGGCGATCGACACCGGCTTGTCCAGCTCGACCAGCGGCAGCTGGGCGCCGTCGCGCGGGGTCAGCACCACCTGGCGGTCCGAGGAGCCGCTCGCGGCGATCGCCTCGACGCTCGCCACCCCCGGCCAGTCCCGGGACTCGATGCCGAGCTCGGTGACGCCCTCGGCGGCGATCAGGCAGCGGTCGATCACCTGGACGTCGTGCGAGCGGTGCTTGCGCAGACCGACCTTGTCGCTCTCCGCGTCCACCGTGTACTGCACCCGGGTGCGCCAGGCCGGCACCTGCCCGGGCGGCAGCTTGCCGCCGACCGGCTCGACGCTGCCGTCCCAGCCGGCCTCGGCCGGGGTCAGCCCGGCGAGCTTCGCCAGCTGCTCGGTCAGCACCGCGGCCTTGAGCTTGCGCTGCCCGCCGGGGGTGACGTGCTGCCAGTCGCAGCCACCGCACTTGCCCGGACCGGCGAACGGGCAGGGGGCCTCGATCCGGTCCTTGGCGGGCTCCAGCACCTCCACGGCGTCCGCGCGCAGGAAGCGCGAGGTGGTGGTGCCCTCGGTCACCTGCGCGACCACCTTCTCGCCGGGCAGCGCGTGCCGGACGAACAGCACCCGCCCCTCGTGCCGGGCCACGCAGTGCCCGCCGCCGTGCGCGACCGGGCCGACCTCGACCTCGTAGCGCTCGCCGACCAGCGGGTCCCCGGACGGGGCCTGCGCCCGCTGCGGTCGCGCCGCGGCCGCGCCGCGCAGCGCCTTCGGCGGCCGCACCGCCTGCTTGCGCGGCGCCTTCCGGGCGGCCCCGTCCGCGCCCTTCCCGTCCTGGGCGCCCTTCCCGTCGCGGGCCGGCTTCTCACCCCGGGCCGGCTTCTCGCCCCGGGCGGGCTTCCCGTCGCGGACGGGCTTGTCACCCCGGACGGGCTTCTCGCCCTGGGCCGGCTTGGCGGCCCGCACGGGCTTCTCCTCCGGGGCCTCCCCCGGCACGACCGGCGCGGTGCGCGCCGTCAGCCCCTCACGGTCGGTGGCTTCCGGCCGGTGCGGCTTGCCCCAGCGCGGCCGGGCCACCTGCCCGGGCTGGGAGCCGCCCCGACGGGCGCCCTTGCCCTTGCCGGAGGCGCCGGAGGAGCGGGGCGGAGTGTTGCGCGTCACTGGGAGGAGTCCTTGCTGCGGTCGGGAGTGGCACCGGTGTCGGCACCGGTACGGGCGGAATCCTTCGACTTTACGGCCTTCGGCGCCCTCGGCTCGCCACGACGGACGGATCCGGGCGCCGACCAGGCCTTCTGCGGCCTGCGCCGCTCCGAGGACTCCAGCTGCCACGGCACCGAGGTGACCATCACCCCGGGCTTGAACAGCAGCCGCCCCTTGAGCCGCAGCGCGCTCTGGTTGTGCAGCAGGTGCTCGTACCAGTGGCCGACCACGTACTCCGGGATGTAGACCGCGACCACGTCCCGCGGGCTGCTGCGCCGCAGGTTCTTCACGTAGTCCAGGACCGGCCCGGTGATCTCGCGGTACGGCGAGTCCAGCACCTTGAGCGGCACCTCGATGCCGCGCTCGTCCCACTCCCGCCGCAGCGCCGCCGTGTCCGCCGGGTCGACGTTGACGGTGACGGCCTCCAGGGTGTGGGCGTGGGCCAGCCGGGCGTACGCGAGGGCGCGCAGCGCGGGCTTGTGCAGCTTGGAGACCAGCACGATGGCGTGCACCCGGGTGGGCAGCACCACGTCGTCCGGCTCCTCGGCCGCGATGAGCTCCGCGGAGACCCGGTCGTAGTGGCGCCGGATCCCCTTCATCATCACGAACAGCACCGCCATCGCGGCGATCGCGATCCAGGCGTGGCCGATCTTGGTGACCAGGACGACGATCAGCACGGCCATCGTCATCACCAGGCCGAAGCCGTTGATCGCCCGGCTGCGCTGCATGTGGCGCCGCTTCGCCGGATCGGTCTCGGTGCGCAGCAGCCGGGTCCAGTGCCGGATCATGCCGGACTGGCTCATGTTGAAGGAGACGAAGACGCCGACGATGTAGAGCTGGATCAGCCGGGTCGGGTCCGCGTCGAAGGCGATGATCAGCAGGATGGCGGCGATGGCCAGCAGGATGATGCCGTTGGAGAAGGCCAGCCGGTCGCCGCGGGTGTGCAGCTGGCGGGGCAGGTAGCGGTCCTGGGCGAGGATCGAGCCGAGCACCGGGAAGCCGTTGAAGGCGGTGTTGGCGGCCAGCACCAGGATCAGGCCGGTGACGGCGGCGACGAAGTAGAAGCCGGGCGTGAAGTTGTTGAAGACGGCCTCGCTGATCTGCGCCAGCGCGGTCTTCTGGTGGTAGTCGGGGCCGGAGCCGACCAGCTGCTCGGCCGGGTTCTCGGCCATCTGCACGCCGGTGAGCCGGGCCAGCCAGATGATGCCCATGAACATCACCACGGCGATGCTCGCCATCATCAGCAGCGTGGTGGCCGCGTTCTTGCTCTTCGGTTTGCGGAAGGCGGGCACGCCGTTGGAGATCGCCTCCACGCCGGTGAGCGCGGCGCAGCCGGAGGAGAAGGACTTGAGCAGCAGGAAGACCAGCGCGATCCCGCCGAGCGAGTCGTTGCCGGGGATGGCGGCGAGGTGGAAGCCGGAGCTCTCGGCGGGCATGGACTGGCCGAGCACGAAGTGCCGGAAGACCCCGTAGCCGACCATACCGATCACGCCCGCCATGAAGGCGTAGGTGGGCACCGCGAAGGCGGAGCCGGATTCGCGCACCCCTCGCAGGTTCATGCCCATCAGCACCACGACCACGACCACCGAGACGATCATCTCGTGGCCGCGCAGCGCCGGGACGGCGGAGACCACGTTGGCGACGCCGGAGGTGGTGGACACGGCGACGGTGAGCACGTAGTCGACCATCAGGGCCGCGGCGACGACCAGTCCGGCCGCCGGCCCGTGGTTGACGGTCGCCACCTCGTAGTCGCCGCCCCCGCTGGGGTAGGCGTGCACGTTCTGCCGGTAGGAGGCGACGACGGCGAGCATCACGACCGCCACCACGAGGCCGATCTGCCAGGAGAAGTGGATCGCCGAGACGCCCGCGATGGAGAGCGTGAGCAGGATCTCCTCAGGGGCGTACGCGACCGAGGAGAGCGCGTCCGAGGCGAAGACGGGCAGCGCGATCCGCTTGGGGAGGAGCGTCTCCCCCAACTTGTCACTGCGCAGGGCGCGCCCGATCAGAAGGCGTTTCGGAAGGTCAGTCGGCATAGGCACGTTAAGGAATCGTAGGGGTATCCCGACGCGGCTTGCGCCGTTTATCCCCCCCTTCGTCGCGACTGTGTTCGGTGGACCGGCTAGCGTGTCGGATACGAGTCGGTGGGCAACACTCTGGTTGTCGAGCGGAGTCCGGCCGACGCCCCACGAGAACCCTCGCCCCGGAACGTCCGGGCGGGAAAGGGAGATGAACGGTGTTTGCGCAGGTCAAGACCCCTTCGGGACGGGTGAGGTAGCGCCGGTGCACATCGTCATCATGGGCTGCGGCCGCGT
This sequence comes from Kitasatospora sp. NPDC059146, assembly GCF_042786665.1. NCBI lineage: Bacteria > Bacillati > Actinomycetota > Actinomycetes > Kitasatosporales > Streptomycetaceae > Kitasatospora > Kitasatospora sp. NPDC059146. The sequence goes on from NZ_JBHZCY010000238.1 coordinate 4,138, forward strand.
GGGCTCGGCCCTCGCGAGAACGCTGGAGAAACAGGGCCACTCGGTGGCCGTGGTCGACCAGGATCCGACCGCATTCCGCCGGCTGGGCGCCGGGTTCAACGGGCGCCGGGTGACCGGGGTCGGTTTCGACCAGGACACCCTGCGCGAGGCGGGCATCGAGGAGGCCGGCGCCTTCGCCGCCGTCTCCAGCGGCGACAACTCCAACATCATCGCTGCCCGGGTCGCCCGGGAGACCTTCGGCGTCGAGAACGTCGCGGCCCGGATCTACGACCCCCGCCGCGCCGAGGTGTACCAGCGCCTGGGCATCCCGACCGTGGCGACGGTCCGCTGGACCGCCGACCAGATGCTGCGCCGACTGCTGCCGAGCGGCGCCGAGCCGCTGTGGCAGGACCCGAGCGGCAGTGTGCAGCTGGCCGAGGTCGCGTACCACCCGGACTGGGTGGGGCAGCGGATCGGCCGCCTGGAGGAGGCGTCCGGCGCCCGGGTGTCGTTCGTCACCCGGCTCGGCGAAGGGATGCTCCCCTCGCCGCAGATGGTGGTGCAGGAGGGCGACCTGGTGCACGTGATGCTGCGCCGGGCCGACCTGACGGCGGTCGAGGCCGCGTTCGCGCAGGGGCCGAAGGAGGAGGGTCACTGATGCGGGTCGCCATTGCCGGGGCCGGTGCCGTGGGTCGCTCGATCGCGGGCGAGCTGCTGGAGAACGGTCACGAGGTCCTTCTGATCGACAAGAACCCGAACGCCATCTCGGTGGAGCGGGTGCCCATGGCGGAGTGGCTGCTGGCCGACGCCTGCGAGATCACCTCGCTGGACGAGGCGGCGCTGCAGCGCTGCCACGTGGTGATCGCCGCGACCGGTGACGACAAGGTCAACCTGGTCGTCTCGCTGCTCGCCAAGACCGAGTACGCGGTGCCGCGGGTGGTCGCCCGGGTGAACAACCCGAAGAACGAGTGGCTCTTCAACGAGTCCTGGGGCGTGGACGTGGCCGTCTCCACCCCGCGCCTGATGTCCGCGCTGGTCGAGGAGGCCGTCAGCGTCGGCGACCTGGTCCGCCTGATGCGGTTCAGCCAGGGCAACGCCAACCTGGTCGAGCTGACCCTGGCCGGCGAGGCCGAGCTGGTCGGCACCCGGGTGGGCGACGTCACCTGGCCGCCGGACACCGCGCTGGTGAGCATCATCCGCGAGGGCCGGGTGCTGGTGCCGGCCAAGGACGACACCCTGGAGGGCGGCGACGAGCTGCTCTTCGTGGCCGCGCAGGAGCGCGAGGAGGAGCTGGAGCAGCTGCTGTCGGCGACCTCCGGCGCCCAGTAGGCAGGCGCACGGCGAACGCGCCGCAGCGGACGCCCAGCGGCGAACGCGAGTACGGCCGAGGGCCCCCCAACCCCACCCGGGGGGGGGGCCCGCGG
>NZ_JBHZCY010000239.1:0-5518 GCF_042786665.1 Kitasatospora sp. NPDC059146
CGGGGAGCGGAATTCCGTACGCGCGGACGGCCGGGAAGCGGGAACGGCTCAGCAGCCGCCGGCCACCGCCGGAATGATCGAAACGCTCGCACCGTCCGCGATCCCGGTCGCCAGGCCCTCGGCGAACCGCACGTCGTCGTCGTTCACGTACACGTTGACGAAGCGGCGCAGCTTGCCGGTGTCGTCCAGGATCCGGGCCGCGATGCCCGCGTGGTTGCGCTCCAGGTCGGCGATGACCTCGCCCAGGGTGGCCCCCTCGGCGGGCACCTCGGCCGCACCGCCGGTGTAGGTGCGCAGGATGGTGGGGATGCGGACGTTGGCGCTCATGACTCTCCTAGCGGGGTGGGGGGTGGATCAGACGGACGCGAGGCCGGCGGCGTGGAAGGAGTCCAGCGTCGGGCGGATGACGGCGGTCATGCCCGCCTCGGAGACGGCGTCCAGCGTCTTCAGGCCGTCCCCGGTGTTGATCGCGACGGTCTCCTTGGACGGGTCCAGCTGACCGGTCTCCACGAGCTTCTTCAGCACACCGACGGTCACCCCGCCCGCGGTCTCGGCGAAGATCCCCTCGGTCCGGGCCAGCAGCCGGATCGCCGCCACCACCTCCGCGTCCGTGACGTCCTCCACCGCGCCGCCGGTCCGGCGGGCGATGTCCAGCACGTACGGGCCGTCCGCCGGGTTGCCGATCGCCAGCGACTTGGCGATGGTGTCCGGCTTCACCGGCCTGATCACGTCCCGGCCGGCCTTGAACGCCGCCGACACCGGCGAGCAGCCCTCGGCCTGGGCGCCGAAGATCCGGTACGGCCGGTCCTCCACCAGGCCCAGCTTGATCAGCTCCTGCAGACCCTTGTCGATCTTCGTCAGCTGCGAGCCCGAGGCGATCGGGATGACGATCTGCTCCGGCAGCCGCCAGCCGAGCTGCTCGCAGATCTCGTAGGCCAGCGTCTTGGAGCCCTCGCCGTAGTACGGCCGCAGATTGACGTTGACGAAGCCCCAGCCCTCGCCGGCCGGGTCCCCGATCAGCTCCGAGCAGAACCGGTTCACGTCGTCGTAGTTGCCCTCGATGCCGACCAGCTCACCGCCGTACACCCCGGCCATCACGACCTTGCCCTGCTCCAGGTCGTGCGGGATGAACACGCAGGAGCGGAACCCGGCCCGGGCCGCCGCCGCACCCACCGCACCGGCCAGGTTGCCGGTCGACGAGCAGGACAGCGTGGTGTAGCCGAACGCCCGGGCCGCCTCGATCGCGCAGGCCACCACCCGGTCCTTGAACGAGTGCGTCGGGTTGCCCGAGTCGTCCTTGACGTGCAGCTGCGCGGTGAACCCGAGCTCCCGGCCCAGGTTGTCCGCCTTCACCAGCGGGGTCCAGCCGGGGTTCAGGTTGGGCTTCGAGGCGACGTCGGCCGGCACCGGCAGCAGCGGCGCGTACCGCCAGATGGACGCGGGGCCGGACTCGATCCGCCTGCGCAGCTCCTCGGCGCGCTCGCCGCCGAACTCGTAGGCGATCTCCAGCGGCCCGAAGCACTCCACACAGGCGAAGCTGGGGCCGAGCGGGAAGCGGGTTCCGCACTCCCGACAGGACAGGGCGGCGGCGGGGCCGAGGTCGACGGAAACAGGTGCGGCGATGTCGATAGCCATGATGGCGGAGGCCTCTCTCCTCATCTTCCCCGCGGCGCGGTCGCGCCACAGGCCGGAATTGGCACCTGTCCCGCCGGGGCCTGTCAACGACAGCCGAGCGAGAAGGTTGCCGGGACGTCAACGGGCCGTTCCCTCAGTCCCTCTGGATGAGCTTGTGAAATTGTGGTGGTGCGCAGCGGCGACCCCGGCGTGCAAAGGTCCGACCGCTGTACGAAGACTGTATCCGAAGGCGCCAACCCTGAACGGGACCGTCCGCCAAGCGAGATGACCCGTCCCACCCGATCCCGCCGAGGAGAGTCACCGTGCCCGCCGAACCGACCCACGCCCTCCTCCCACAGGCGGCGTCCTGGCTCCGCCGCCGCTCGTGGAGCGCGGCCGAGCGGCCGGTCGACGCCCTCCTCGCCGCCAAACGGCGCACCGGCCGGACGGTCAGCGTCGTCCTCCCCGCCCTCGACGAGGAGGCCACCGTCGGCGACATCGTCCGCACCGTCCGGCGCGAGCTCATGGACCGGATCCCGCTCGTCGACGAACTCGTCGTGGTCGACTCCGGCTCCACCGACGCCACCGCCGCCGTCGCCGCGGAGGCCGGCGCCCGGGTGGAACACCGAGACCGGATCCTCCCCCGGCTGCCCGCCGTCCCCGGCAAGGGCGAGGTGCTCTGGCGCTCCCTGCTGGTCACCCACGGCGACATCGTCTGCTTCATCGACGCCGACCTGCGCGAGTTCGACCCGGCCTTCGTCTCCGGCATCGTCGGCCCGCTGCTCACCGACCCCGACATCCACCTGGTCAAGGCCATGTACGACCGCCCGCTCGAGACCGAAAGCGGCGCGATCGTCCCGGCCGGCGGCGGCCGGGTCACCGAACTCGTCGCCCGCCCCCTGCTCAACCTCCACTGGCCGGAACTCGCCGGCTTCGTCCAGCCCCTCGGCGGCGAGTACGCGGCCCGCCGCTCACTGCTCGAACGGCTGCCCTTCCCCACCGGCTACGGCGTCGAACTCGGCCTCCTGGTCGACGCCCTGGACCAGGTCGGCCTCGACGCGCTGGCCCAGGTCGACGTCGGCGTGCGGCACCACCGCCACCAGGACGGCCAGGCCCTCGGCCGGATGGCCGCCACCATCTACCGCACCGCCCTGGAACGCCTCGACCGCTCCCACCGCCTCAAGGCCTCCGCCGACCTCGTCCACCCCCACCTCACCCAGTTCACCCGCGACCCCCACACCCGCGCCTTCACCGCCCACACCCACCCCGTGACGGCCCTGGAACGCCCCCCGATGCACACCGTCCCGGAATACGCCACCCGCCGCTGACGGGTTTGCCGCCCCGACCCCCCGGCAACATCCCAACCATGGGCGATCTCACGACCGAACGTTCGAGTGCGACCGGAACCGCCCCCGTCCTGGTGGCCTCCAACCGGGGACCGGTGTCCTTCGGCACCGCCGACGACGGCACGCTGACCCTGCGCCGCGGCGGCGGGGGCCTGGTCTCCGGCCTGTCCGCGATCGACGACCCCACCGCCGTCTGGGTCTGCGCCGCGCTGAGCGACGCCGACCGCAGAGCCGCCCGGGAGGCCCCCGCCGGCCGCCTCGACCTCGCCGGGCACGAGGTCGGCGGACAGGCCGTACGGATGCTCGACATCGACCCGGAGACCTTCGCCCGCGCCTACAACGGCGTCGCCAACTCCACCCTCTGGTTCGTCCACCACCTGCTCTACGCGACCCCCACCGCGCCCTCCTTCGACGCCGGCTTCCGCACCGAGTGGGCCGCCTACCAGGCGTACAACGCCGCCTTCGCCGACGCCCTCGCCGCCGAGGCCGCCCCGGGAGCCGCCGTCCTGGTCCAGGACTACCACCTCTCCCTCACCCCGGCGCTGCTCCGCGAAGCCCGCCCCGACCTGCGGATCGGCCACTTCTCCCACACCCCGTGGGCGCCGCCCGAGTACTACCGGCTGCTCCCCGACGACGTCGCCCGGGCCGTCCTGACCGGCATCCTCGGCGCCGACCGGGCCGGCTTCCTCACCGAACGCTGGGCCCGCGCCTTCGCCGCCTGCTGCGAGGACCTGCTCGGCGCCGCCTTCGACCCGGCCGCCCTCACCGTCACCCACGAGGGCCGCACCACCCACCTGGGCGTGCACGCCCTCGGCGCCGACACCGACTTCCTGCGCGAACGCGCCCACCGCCCCGACGTCGACGAACGCCTCGCCGCCCTCCGGGCCGCCGTCGGCGACCGCCGCACCATCGTCCGGGTCGACCGCACCGAGCTGAGCAAGAACATCGTCCGCGGCCTCCAGGCCTACCGGCACCTGCTCCGCACCCGCCCCGAGTGGCACGACCGGGTGGTCCACATCGCCTTCGCCTACCCGTCCCGGACCGACCTCGCCGAGTACCGCGACTACACCGCCGCCGTCGAACGCCTCGCGACCGCCATCAACGCCGAGTTCGCCACCCCCGCCTGGCAGCCCCTGATCCTGCACGTCAACGACGACTTCCCGCGCAGCCTCGCCGCCTACCGCCTCGCCGACGTGGCCCTCGTCAACCCGATCCGGGACGGCATGAACCTGGTCGCCAAGGAGGTCCCGGTGGTCTCCGACCACGGCTGCGCCCTCGTCCTGTCCCGCGAGGCCGGCGCCCACGCCGAACTCGGCGACGACGCCCTCACCGTCAACCCGTACGACGTCATCGCCACCGCCGAGGCCCTGCACACCGGCCTCACCATGAGCCCCGGGGAACGCGCCGACCGCACCAAGCGCCTGGCCGCCGCGGCCACCGCGCTCCCCCCGCAGCAGTGGTTCCTCGACCAGCTCAACGCCCTCTGAGGGCCTCCCCCAACGCCCCCAACAGCTCCACCACCCCGTCGGGCCCGTCGACCACCACGTCCGCCAGGTCGGCGAGCTCCCGCACCGGCGCGTCCCCCACCGCGCCGGCACACACCAACAGCCCGGCCAGCCCCTGCCCCCGCAACTCCTCCACCGCCCGGAACGCCGCCACGTCCCCCAGGTCGTCCCCCGCGTACAGCACCGCCCGCGCCCCGCGCTCACGTAGGAACCCGGTCAGCGCCGCCCCCTTGTCCACCCCCGGCGGCCGCAACTCCAGCACCAGCCGCCCGGGCTCCACCACCAGCCCGTACTCGGCCGCCAACTCCCCCACCGGTCCGCGCAACGACTCCAGCGCCCGCTCCGGCTCCGCCGTACGCCGCGTGTGCACCGCCACCGAGCGCCCCTTGTCCTCCACCCACGTCCCCTCGGGCGCCCCCACCCGCTCCAACACCCCCGGCAACGCGCCCCGCACCCCCGCGACCCCCGGATGCACCTCCGGCGCCGAGAGCTCACCCGCCTCCCACCGCTCGGCCCCGTAGTGCCCCAGCACCACCAGCCCCGGCACCCCGGCGAACCCCCCGTACTCCGCCGCCAACCCCGCCGGCCGCCCGGTCACGACCACGACGGCCCCCACCACCGCCGCCAACCCCCGCAACGCCCCCACCACGCCCGGATGCGCCCGCGCCCGCGAGGGATCCGCCACGATCGGCGCCAACGTCCCGTCGAAGTCCAGGGCGACCACCGCCTCACCGGGCGCCGCCAGAACCGCCCGCAACCCGTCCCGCCCGGCCTCGGTCGCCGGCACCACCATCTCGTCAAGACCCATACCGACACCCATACCCCGCCCCCAAGGACGCACCCACCCACCAACACCCGCGCCCCCACCAACACCCACCCCCCACCCACCTCCCCACCCGACCGAGGCGAGAGGGACGCGCTGCGGGAGGGGGCGGTGGAGGGGGTGGGTGCGGAGAGGGGCGTTGCGGGTGATTTTCAGACCGCCAACGGTCTCAACCCCCCTCGATGAGGGTCGGCGGTCGGAAAATCACCCAGCCCCCGGAGCGCCCACCC
>NZ_JBHZCY010000240.1:0-5480 GCF_042786665.1 Kitasatospora sp. NPDC059146
GGCTCCTTCCTCTCGGCACCGGCGCGCCCCTTCGGCTCGGGGCGGGTGCTCGCCCGCTCGCCTCCGGGGCGCTCCGACCCGGTGCCGACGGTCGTCGCTCCGATGCCCCTCGTTCCTCGGGGCCTCCTCGCTCCTTCCTCTCGGCACCGGCGCGCCCCTTCGGCTCGGGGCGGGGCCCGCTCGCCGCTACGGCAGGGCCAGCATCCGGTCCAGTGCGGCCTTGGCGTACTTCTCGGTCTCCGGGTCCACCGTGATCACGTTCGGCACCCGGCCCTCGACCAGCGACTCCAGCGCCCAGACCAGGTGCGGCAGGTCGATCCGGTTCATGGTCGAGCAGAAGCAGACCGCGCGGTCCAGGAAGACGACCTCCTTGTCCGGGTGCGCCTTGGCCAGGCGGCGGACCAGGTTCAGCTCGGTGCCGATGGCCCACTTGGAGCCGGGCTCGGCCGCGTCCAGGGCCTTGATGATGTACTCGGTCGAGCCCACCATGTCGGCGGCGTCGACCACCTCGTGCTTGCACTCGGGGTGCACCAGGACGGTCACGCCGGGGATCCGCTCGCGGACGTCGTTCACCGAGTCCAGGCTGAACCGGCCGTGCACCGAGCAGTGGCCGCGCCAGAGGATCATCTTGGCGTTCCGCAGCTGCTCGGTGGTCAGGCCGCCGTTGGGCTTGTGCGGGTTGTACAGGACGCAGTCGTCCAGCGACATGCCCAGGTCCCGCACCGCGGTGTTGCGGCCGAGGTGCTGGTCGGGCAGGAAGAGCACCTTCTGGCCCTGTTCGAAGGCCCACTCCAGCGCCCGCTGGGCGTTGGAGGAGGTGCAGATGGTGCCGCCGTGCTTGCCGGTGAAGGCCTTGATGTCGGCGGAGGAGTTCATGTACGAGACCGGGACGGTCACGTCGGCTATGCCGGCGTCGGTCAGGACGTCCCAGCACTCGGCGACCTGCTCGGCGGTGGCCATGTCGGCCATCGAGCAGCCGGCCGCGAGGTCCGGCAGCACGACCTGCTGGCGGTCGCCGGTGAGGATGTCGGCGGACTCGGCCATGAAGTGCACGCCGCAGAAGACGATGTACTCGGCCTCCGGGCGGGCCGCGGCGTCGCGGGCGAGCTTGAAGGAGTCGCCGGTGACGTCGGCGAACTCGATCACCTCGTCGCGCTGGTAGTGGTGGCCGAGGATGAAGACGCGGTCTCCCAGTGCGGCCTTGGCCGCCCGGGCGCGCTCGACGAGGTTCGGGTCCGAGGCCGGCGGGAGGTCGCCGGGGCACTCGACGCCGCGCTCGCTGTTCGGGTCGGCCTCTCGGCCGAGCAGCAGCAGAGCGAGCGGCGTCGGAGTGGGGTCGACGCCGTGGGTCTCGGTGATGGTGGTGGTCACGGGCGGGTGCCCTTCTGTGCGGCCGAACGAGCGGTGGGGCCTTTTCGTCTATCTGACACTATCTATTCTAACCGGTTAGCGTCAGAGTGACGATGGCCATCCTGTCGATGTGACGAGAACCGCTCGCCGGATCGGATGCTTCCTGCCGTGGCCGAATCGATATTTCGAAGCCCCGGGCACGGCTGGGCCATGAACACGAAGACGTCCCGGGGGCGGCCCGCGATGAAGGGCCTCCGGTCGACGGCGGGCACGGCGATCGACGCCCGCCGGGTGGACCGATGGCCTTCTCCCGGTCATCCGCGCGCGATGAACTCGTTCAGGTCATCCGCCAGAATGGGTGGCGAACCGTTTCGGCAGTGGCGCCGGCGGGTGCGACCGCACCGCCCGCCGCCCGGGACGCTCCCCCCGCCCCCACCGCACGACCCGTGGAGCCCCGCACCGATGACCAGCAGCCGAGCGCACGAGGTGATCGGGGCGGACCTGGACGAGACCGACCGGCAGCTCCTCGCCCGCCTCGGCAGCGACGGCCGGGCGTCCTACGCCGAGATCGGTCTCCAGGTGAACCTCTCCGCCACCGCCGTGCGCCGCCGGATCGACCGGCTCCGGGCGCGCGGCGTGGTGCGGGGCTTCACCGTGGTGCTCGACCCGGCCGTGCTCGGCTGGCAGACCGAGGCCTTCGTCGAGGTCTACTGCCGCGAGCGGACCGCCCCCGAGGAGATCCTCGCCAGCCTGCGCCAGTTCCCCGAGGTGGTCGCCGCCTGGACGGTCACCGGCGACCCGGACGCCCTGGTGCACCTGCGGGCCGCCGACATGCGCCATCTGGAGGCCGTCATCGAGCGCATCCGGCGCGAGCCCGGCGTGCAGCGCAGCCGCTCCTCGGTGGTCCTCTCCCAGCTGATCGGCTGATCTCCCGGCCCGGCGCCCGGGGTACGCAGGAAATCTGCGCGGACCTGCCCGAAGACGCCCGAAAGCTGCCTGACCAGCCGCGTTCCGACGCGCGGGGAAGCGCTTCCGCTGCCTACGCTGATCACGTCCGGTCAGCGCGGTGAGGCGTCCCGCCGACCGGATCCCCCCGACACCCACAGCCGAGAGGGACAGCCGTGTCCGCAGCACCCGACCGCATGCACCGGCCCGACAACGAACTGGTCGACCTGGTTTTCGACTACATGCGGGAGCGGCTGCAGTACGACCCCGTCCCGCTCGACCACCCCGGTGACGGCGAGCACCTGCGCACCCAGCTGGCCGGCCTGCTCAACCAGGACGGCAACAACCCGGCCGACGTGCTCAAGCTGTACGACCACGAGCTGTCCCGCGCGGTCATCTCCGCCGACAGCCCCCGCTACCTGTCCTTCATCCCGTGCGCCCCGACCAAGGCCGCGCTGCTGTTCGACATGGTCGTCTCCTGCGCCTCGCTGCAGGGCATCTCCTGGCTGGAGGCGGCGGGCGCCATCGCCGCCGAGAACCAGGTGCTGCGCCTGATCGCCGACCGGGCCGGGATGCCCGCCTCGGCCGGCGGCTGCTTCGTCTCCGGCGGCTCCGCGGGCAACCTGTCCGCCCTGGTGGTCGCCCGTGACACCGCCCGCCGCAGGCTCGGCGTCGGTCCGGAGGCCCGGCTGCGGATAGCCGTCGCCGACCAGGTGCACTCCTCGGTCAAGAACACCTTCAACATCATCGGCGTCGAGGCCTTCAAGGTCCCGACCGTGAACCGGCGCTTCACCGGCGAGGCGCTGCGCGCCGCCCTGGCCGCCGACCCGAACCCGGAGACGGTGATCGCCGTCGTCGGCACCGCCGGCACCACCAACGAGGGCATCGTCGACGACCTGGCCGGCCTGGCCGAGGTCGCCCGCGAGCGCGACCTGTGGTTCCACGTGGACGGCGCCTACGGCGGCGCCGGCCTGTTCGCCCCGTCGGTGCGCGAGCGCTACAACGGCATCGAGCACGCCGACTCCTTCGTGGTCGACCCGCACAAGTGGCTGTTCGCCCCCTTCGACTGCGCCGCGCTGATCTACCGCAACCCGCAGCTCGCCCGCGCCGTGCACACCCAGGACGCCTCCTACCTGGACGTCCTGCACACCGACGGCGACGAGTGGAACCCCACCGATTACGCCTACCACCTGACCCGGCGCGCCCGCGGCCTGCCGCTCTGGTTCTCGCTGGCCGTCCACGGCGTCCAGGCGTACACCGACGCCATCGAGACCGGCCTCCAGCTGGCGCGGGACACCGCCCAGCTGATCCGCGACGCCGAGCACCTGGAGCTGCTGTTCGACCCGCAGCTCTCCGCGGTCTGCTTCAAGCGCAAGGGCTGGACCAACGACGACTACTACCGCTGGTCGCAGCAGCTGCTGGCGGACCAGATCGGCTTCGTCACCCCGACCGGCTGGGACGGCGAGACGGTCGCCCGCTTCGCCTTCCTCCACCCGGGCACCACCATGGAGATGGTCCGGGAGATCCTGGACACCATGGCCTGATCCGGGCCCCGTCCTCCCGTTCGTCCGTACGGCCCCACCGGCCCGCCCGGTGGGGCCGTACGCGTCCCCGCCGGGCTACAGGAAGGCCCCGCTGGGCAGGTACGGCGTCGGCGGCCGCATCCCGCGCACCCCGACGAAGCCGCCGGTCTCCGGCGTCAGCCCGACCTCCAGCCCGACGTCCAGCGCCCACTCCTGCTCGGCGGTCAGGTACTCCACCCGGGCCTCGGTCCCGTCCGGCACCCGGGCCAGCGCCTCGCGCAGCAGCCGGGCCGCGATCCGCTTGCTGGTGGCCGCCAGCAGCCGCACCGTGCCGCCGTCCCGGTAGCAGTAGCCGCTGCCGGCCAGTGCGTCGGCGACCAGCAGCTCCTCGAAGTGGCCGAGCATCAGCTCGTGGTCCGGGCCGTGCGCGGACCCGCGCAGCCGCCGGTCCACCGAGTCCAGCAGGTGCAGGTGGGTGGTGTTGCCGCGGTGCACCGGGATGTCGCCGGGGTCGATCAGCCCGTCCCGGTCCACCCGCCCGGTCAGCCGCATCGCCGGGTGCAGGGTGAAGCCGGCCAGCCGGTAGCGGCGGGCCGCCGCGGGGGAGTCGGAGGCGCAGACCATCCCGCGCAGGCAGCCCCGGGCGTGCGCCAGGGCCCGTTCGAACAGCAGCCGCCCGACCCCCCGGTCCCGGGCGGACGGCCGGACGGCGAACAGCGAGGGCATCCACAGGCCCTCGCGGCGCATCGACAGCACCACCCCGACCGCCTGCCCGCCGCTCTCCGCCAGCCAGCAGCCGCCGGGGTCGGTGCGCGCCAGGTGTCTGGTCCGGGCGAGCTGCAGCGGCGTCGGTCGCGGTGGCCGGGCGGGGTCGTCGGACGGTCCGGCGAACGCGGCGAGGGACACCTCCTGGACGACCTCCGCGTCCGCTGCGGTGTCCCTGACCTGGCGAAGGATCATGCCGCCATCCTGGCGTCCGACGGGCGGCCGTGGGGCCCGTTCGCCCGGATCCGTGACGCGGGCGGTGCCCGCTCCGCCCCGGTTGTGCGAGCATGGGGAGCGTAGAGGCCCGGGTGACGCGCCCGGCCCACGGAGAACCAGCCGTCGAACAGGCCGTAGAAATCCCCCTCCGTCCGGGAAATGAATCCGGGCGGTCGGTGGTTGGCACTGGCGGCAGACCGTCGTCAAGACCGGGAGAAAGCAGATGACCGTCCAGGACGAGACCACCGTCGAGAGTGGCATCCTCCTCACCGATGCCGCCGCGGCCAAGGTCAAGGCCCTGCTGGAGCAGGAAGGCCGCGAGGACCTCGCGCTGCGCGTCGCCGTCCAGCCCGGTGGCTGCTCCGGCCTGCGTTACCAGCTGTTCTTCGACGAGCGCTCGCTCGACGGCGACGTGCTCAAGGACTTCGGTGGCGTCAAGGTCGTCACCGACCGCATGAGCGCCCCGTACCTGGGTGGCGCCACCGTCGACTTCGTCGACACCATCGAGAAGCAGGGCTTCACGATCGACAACCCGAACGCCACCGGCTCCTGCGCCTGCGGCGACTCGTTCAGCTGAGCCTGAGCCTGTACGTACACGAAGCGGCGGTTCCCTGCTCGCGGGGGAACCGCCGCGTCGTGTTTCGTGAGGGGGTCAGGTCTGCGGCGCCGGCTCCTGTCCCC
>NZ_JBHZCY010000241.1:0-5421 GCF_042786665.1 Kitasatospora sp. NPDC059146
GGGGGGGGGGGGGGGGGGGGGGGGGGGGGGGGGGGGGGGGGGGGGGGGGGGGGGGGGGGGGGGGGGGGGGGGGGGGGGGGGGGGGGGGGGGGGGGCCGGCCGGTCGGTCAGGACTTGTCGGGGCCGGCCTCGGCATCGGCCGGCACGGCGACCGCCGCGGCGTGCGGCTGCTCGTCGGCCCGTGCGCCGGCCTCCGTACCAGCCTGCGCGGTGAGCGGCCGGTGGTGCTTGCTGAGTCCGACCATCGCGACCCCGGCAGCCAGCAGCAGCGCGACCGCGGCGATCACGAAGCTGAGGGTGAACTGGCTCTCCGCGGGCAGCGCGGCGCCACCGAGCGCGGCGTAGCTGACCGTCTTGGAGGCGAGCAGCGAGGTCACCACCGCGCTGGCGATCGAGCTCCCGACCGAGCGCGAGATGGAGTTGATCCCGTTGGCGATGCCGGTCTGCTCCAGGGGCACGCTGGCCGCGATCAGCGCGGGCATCGCGGCGTAGCCGAAGGAGATCGCGATGCCGGTGAGCATGCCCGCCGTGATCACCGCGGCCTCGGCGCCGTGCCCGAAGGCCAGCCAGGCGAAGCCCGCCACGCCGATCAGCGCGCCGACCGCGAGGGTGGAGCGGGCGCCGATCCGGCGCACCAGCAGTCCGCCGACCGGGGCGGCGGCCAGGGCGATCAGGGCGCTGGGCAGCAGGTACTCGACGGAGGCGCGCAGGACCGAGGCGGTGAAGCCGTAGCCGGTCAGCCGGCCCGGCATCTGGACGAGGTAGGAGATGCCGATGAACTGGGCGAACGAGGCGAAGCCCACGAAGAGCCCGGTCAGGTTGGTGAAGAGCACCTGGCGGTGGACGAACATCCGCATGTCCACGAGCGGGTTGCGCACCCGTCGCTCGACCAGCACCCAGAGGGCGGCGAAGACGGCGGAACCGGCCAGCGAGCCCAGCGTGCGGGCGGAGGACCAGCCCCACTCGTGGCCCTGCGAGATGCCGAGCAGCAGCAGGACCAGGAAGACGGCCAGGGTGAGCGCGCCCAGCACGTCGACCCGGCCGCCGGTGGGCGAGCCGCCGTGCGGTACCACCACGGCGACGGCCGCCAGGGCGAGCACGGTCAGCGCGGTGGAGAACCAGAAGACCAGGTGGTAGTCGGGGTGCGAGCCCTGGGTGAGCAGCCCGGTGGCCACCAGCGAGAGGCCGCTGCCGAACGCCAGCGTTCCGCTGACCAGCGCCATCGCCCCGTGCAGCTTCTCCTGCGGCACCTCGTCGCGGATCACGGAGAGGGCGAGCGGGAAGATCGCGGTGGCGGAGCCCTGCAGCACCCGGCCGATGATCAGCAGGGCCAGCGAGGTGGTGGTCGCGGCGATGACCGAGCCGACCACCATGACGGCGAGGACGGCGAGCAGCGTGCGCTTCTTGCCGAACTGGTCGCCGACCCGGCCCAGCAAGGGGGTGAAGACGGCAGCCGAGAGCAGCGCGGCGGTGGTCACCCAGCTGACGCCGGCGGCACCGGTGTGCAGCTCCTTCTGCAGCAGGGCGAGGATCGGGACGACCTGGGTCTGCGCCATGGCCACGACCATCGCGGCCAGGCCCAGCGCCAGGATCAGGGGCGTACTGCCGCGCCGCCCGGTGGCGGCGGTGGCCGTGGCTGTGGCCGTGGCCTTGGCAGATCTGGGCACGGCGCGATCGGCGGCGTGGCTCATCAGGTGGGGGTCCTTCCAGGAGGGGCCGGCCGCGCGCAGGCATGCGTCGGGCCGGCGCTCGAAGACAGCGGGCGGGACCTGGACGGTTGAAGCCTGCAAGGTTGATGTCTTCAAGCAATGCCTTGAAGGTAGACCTGAAAGATTGAAGAAGTCAAGCAATCCCGCCTACACTCGACCCATGACCCAGAGCGCCACCCCGACCGCCACCGGCTCCGCCGCCCCCACGCCGGTCGAGCTGATGGACCAGGTCGCCGGCGCCGCGGCCGCCTACTACCGGAACTTCGCCGCACTGGCGGCCGAACGCGGCCTCACCCTCATGCAGGGCAAGACCCTCAGCCTGCTGCGCGAGCCCCGCCCGATGCGCACCCTGGCCGACCTGCTGGCCTGCGACGCCTCCAACGTCACCGGCATCGTCGACCGCCTGGAGGCCCGCGCACTCGTCCGCCGCGAGGTGGACCCGGCCGACCGCCGGATCAAGAACGTGGTACTGACCGAGGAGGGCGAGCGCACCGTACGGCAGATCCGGCTGGACCTGATGTCCGGCCTCACCGGCCTGGCCCAGCTGGACGAGGCGGACCGGCACACCTTCCAGCGGCTCCTGGGCCAGGTCTTCCCCGGCTGACCGAGGCCCCCCGACCGGCGGGGCCCTCAACTCCCGTTCAGCGAACCGGCGGCCGCCTGGGCCACCGACTCGACCAGGGCGACGCCCCCGGACTCGTCGGCATTGCCGTCCGAGAGCACCGCGATCAGCAGCTGGTGCCCGTCGTGCTCCACCGTGCCGATGCTGTTGATCACCCACAGGCCGTCGGCGTCACGCGGCAGCCAGCCGTCCTTCACCGCGGACGTACCGCCGGTCGCCGCCGCGCTCACCCCCCAGCGCTGGTCGCTCTCGACCTGGCCCAGCAGCTGCTGGACGTAGCCGCGCGAGGCCGGGGAGAGGATCGAGTCACCGGTGAACACCTGGCACAGCAGCTGGGCCTGGTCGGCGGCGGTGGTGGCGGTGAGACCCCAATAACCGTCCGCGCCACCGGTGGTGGCGGTCAGCCCGAACCGCCGGTCGGCGGCGTTCAGCCCGCCGTCCTGGCCGATCTCGTTCCACAGGGCCGTCGCCGAGTCGTTGTCGCTGTTCTCGATCATCGCGGTGGCGAGGTCCTGCTGCGCGGCGGTCAGCGCGGTGCCGCCGTCCTGGGACTGGAGCAGCAGGGTGGCCAGGATGTCGACCTTGACGATGCTGGCGGTGGCGAAGCCGTGGCCGGGCGCACCGTAGGTGAGCGACTGGCCGGTCGTCAGGTCGGTGACGGACACCGAGAGCGCGCCGTCCGCCCGGGCGGCGGCGCTGCGCAGCGCCTCGTCCGCAACGGGGGCGGGCGTGGGCGTGGGCGTGGGCGTGGGACTGGGCGCGGGACTCGGGGTGGCGCTCGGGTCACCGGCAGCGGTAGCGGTAGCGGTCGGGGCGGCAGCGGCGCTCGGAGCGGACGTGGCGGGCGCCGAAGGCGCGGACACCGCGGCCGGGTCGGCCACGACGGACATCCGCGGCCGGCTCTCGGCGGCACCGGAACTCCCTTGCAGCACCCCGTTGATGATGCCTGCGGCCGCGAGGAGGCCGACGGGAGCCAGCAGCCTCGACCGGGGGACGCTTCGCTTCGTCATGTCCAGTGACGCTAGAGAGCGCCGCTTTGAGCAGTCTGAGGACGGGATGGGTGTTTCCTGACACCTGGTCCGCTCCGCCGGGCCGTCACCCCGCCGGGTGGCGGACCGTCACGTGACGCCGAGGACCCGGGCGACGTGGCGCGCCAGCTGCGCCCGCAGCTCCTCGCGGGAGGCGTGCTCCGCGCCGGCCAGGTGCTCCACCAGGTCGGCACGGGTGGCCGCGAGCAGCGCGTGGGCGGTGAAGTCGCCGTCGGCCGCCCCCGGGATCCGGTGCAGGAGCTCCCGGACGAGGGTGTGCCACTGCTCGTAGTGCTCCGTCCGGTAGGGGCTGTCCGCTCCGGTCCCCTCCAGGGCCAGGGCGAGGTGACGGTTGTCCAGTTTGAAGCACAGCAGGGCGTCGAGCAGGGCCGGTACGCGCTCCGGCGCAGGCGTGCCCGGGCCCAGCGGGGGCGGGCCGGCCTCGACGGCTTCCGTGAGCGGCTGGAGCCGCGCCGCGTACAGGGCCCGGATCAGGCCCGTGCGGTCGCCGAAGGCGCGGAAGAGCGTCCCCTTGCCGACCCCGGCCGCCGCCGCGATGTCGGCCATGGTGACGTCCTCGGCGCTTCCGCCGTGGGAGAAGAGCTCGTCGGCCGCCGCGAGGGCCGCGGCCCGGTTGCGGGTCGCGTCCTTGCGTGGCTTGCGCTCGGTCATCTGCTTCCTCCGATTGCGATCCGGACCGCCGGTCCGTATCGTTCTTAAAGCGGACCACTGGTCCGTATCGTAAGCGACGGAGGACCCATGCCCGCGAACACCCCACCGGCGGAGCTGTACCGCCACGGCCTGCGCCTGCTGCTGGACAAGGACATTCCCGCCTGGGTCGGCCTGTGGGCCGAGGACGGCGTGATGGAGTTCCCCTTCGCGCCGCCGGGCCTGCCCCGGCGCCTGGAGGGCCGGGAGGCCGTCGCGGCCTACATGCGCGACTACCCCGACCACATCGACCTGCACGACTTCCCCGAGTTGCGGATCCATCGGACCACCGACGCCGCGACGATCGTGGTCGAGATGCGCGGCGTGGGCCGCGTCGTCCGCACCGGGGACCCCTTCGACATGTCCTACATCGCCGTCGTGACCGTCCGGGACGGGCGCTTCACCGCCTACCGCGACTACTGGAACCCGCTCGCCGTCCAGCAGCCCGGTCTCGACTTCACGGGGAGCAGCGCGGGATGAACGACACCAGCACCGTCCTGGTCACCGGCGCCACCGGCACCACCGGGAGCCGCACCGCCGCGCGGCTCGTCGCCGCCGGACACCGCGTCAGGGCCGCCGGCCGCAGTGCCACACCTCTGCCCGGCACGGAGCCGGTGCGCTTCGACTGGTTCGACCCCGCCACCTTCGACGGCGCCCTCGCCGGCACCGACCGCGTCTACCTCGTGCCACCCGTGGGGGACCCGGAACCGGCCACGGTCATGCTGCCGTTCCTCCGCCGGGCCCGGGCCGCCGGCGTGCGCCGCGCGGTGCTCCTCAGTTCCTCGGCCGTGCCCGCGGGGGGTCCGGCGGTGGGCGTGGTGCACCGGGCGCTGCCGGGCCTGTTCGACCAGTGGGCGGTGCTGCGGCCGTCCTGGTTCATGCAGAACTTCACCGGCGAGCACCTCCACGCGCGCGGCATCCGCGCGGACGGCACCATCCTGACCGCGGCCGGGAACGGACGGGTCGGCTTCGTGGACGCCGACGACATCGCGGCCGTGGCCGTGCACGCGCTCACCGACGACCACGCGCCCGACACCGACCTGGTCCTGACCGGGCCGGAGGCGCTCAGCCACGACGACGTGGCCGCCGTCCTCACCGAGGTCACCGGCCGTTCGGTCGTCCACCGCCACCTGACGTACGACGAACAGCGCGCCCGACTCGCCGCACTGATGCCGGAGGAGTTCGCCGCGATGCTGGCCGGGATGGACCGGGCCATCGCGGAGGGCGCCGAGGACCGCACCACCGACACCGTCCGCCGCCTCACCGGTCGCCCCGCACGGAGCTTCCGGCTGGTCGCCGAACGGGAGTCGACCGCCGACCGCTGACCCGCACCACCCGCCCGCCCGGGTACGGC
>NZ_JBHZCY010000242.1:0-5378 GCF_042786665.1 Kitasatospora sp. NPDC059146
ACCCGGTCGGCTCGGCCCCCGGAGGTGCTCAGCCCCGGGCGCCCGGCAGGACGATCTCGAAGCAGCAGCCCCCGGCGACGTTGCGGACCCGGGCCAGCACGGCGGCCGGGTCCAGGCCGGAGCGCAGGAACAGCTCGTCGCACCAGATCAGCAGCAGGTCGCCGAGCAGCACCGCGGCCGAGGCGCCGTACTGCTCGCGGTCGCCGCGCCAGCCGCTGTCCCGGTGCAGTGCCTCGAAGCGGCGGTGCACCGAAGGCAGGCCGCGGCGGGTGTCGCTGCGGTCCATCAGGTCGTCGTGCACCAGGGCGCTGGCCTGGAGCAGCTCCAGCGCGGCGGCCGCGTTGGCGATCCCCGCGCCGTCGGCGGGGCCGCCGGCGGCGCGCCAGCCCCAGTAGCAGAAGCCCGGGCGCAGCCGCTTGCCGCCGTCCAGCAGGAAGTCGCGCAGGGCCTCGGCGGCGGGCACCAGCTGCGGCGAGATCGTGCCGAGCAGCGCCGACTGGCCGTCCATGAACGCGGCGAGGGCCGTGTTGACGCGGGTGCGGACGTCCTCCACGTCCATGGGGTTGGCCGGCCGGGTGCTGGACGAGGTCACGATGATGCTCCGCTGGTTCGCTGGGGTGCAGCAAGCGTAGCGGGGCGGCCGGGAACGGATGTGCGAGCGGGGCCGCCGACGGCGCGCGGGGCGGCCGGTGCGGAAGCGGAGGCCCGTCCACTACTTGTCCCGAATCGTGGGATCGAGTTGTCCGGCCCCTTCGGGGGACGGATAACCTGCCAGCATGGCACTCGGCATCGCTTCCACGAGACCGGACCGCGCACAGACGGTCCGCGAACTCCTGGCGGCCGGAAAGCGCTCCTTCTCCTTCGAGTTCATGCCGCCGCGCACGGAGGTCGGCGAGCAGAAGCTCTGGGACGCCATCCGTCGACTCGAACCGCTGGACCCCAACTTCGTCTGCATGACGTACGGCGCCGGCGGCTCCTCCCGCGAGCGCACCGTCAACATGGTCGGCCGGATCGCCACCGAGACCACGCTCACCCCGGTCGCCCACCTGACCGCGGTGGACCACTCGGTCGCCGAACTGCGCAACATCATCGGCCAGTACGCCGACCAGGGAGTGCGGAACGTCCTCGCGGTCCGGGGCGACCCGCCCGGCGACCCGATGGGCGAGTGGGTCCGTCACCCGGACGGCGTCACCTACGCCTACGAGCTGGTGGAGCTGATCAAGGGCATCGGCGACTTCTGCGTCGGCGTCGCGGCCTCGCCGAACATGCACCCGCGCTCGGCCGACTGGGACGAGGACATCCGGCACTTCGTCGCCAAGGTCCGCTCCGGCGCGGACTACGCGATCACCCAGATGTTCTTCGAGGTCGACGACTACCTGCGCTACCGCGACCGGGTCGCCGCCGCGGGCTGCCCGACCCCGATCATCCCGGAGATCATGCCGGTGACCAACGCCAAGCAGCTGGAGCGCTTCCCGCAGCTCAGCGGCTCGGCCTTCCCGGCGGAGCTGGAGGCCCGGCTGCGGGCCGTCATCGACGACCCGGTGGCGCTGCGCGCGATCGGCATCGAGCACGCCACCACGATGGCCGAGCGGCTGCTCGCCGAGGGCGCGCCCGGCCTGCACTTCATCACGCTCAACCACTCGACGGCGACGCTGGAGATCTACCAGAACCTGGGGCTGCACCAGCGCTGATCACCGCTGTTCACGGGCCCGTCACCGCCGTCCGGTGGCGGGCCCGGTCGTGTGCGGCCGGTGCCGCCGACGGCGGGAACGCGATGCGGTACCCCGGCCGTTGAACCGGTACAGTCGCCGCACACGCGCGGCCGGCGCGGGCACGCGACTGGAGGTAGCGCGCGGATGGGCATCGGATACCTGCTGCTGTACGTCGCGTTGGCGGTGGTGGCGCTCTGGCTGGTCGCCGAGGTGCTGCTGCAGAACCGGGCGCCGGTGCACTGGCGGGCCCTCGCCCTGGCCGGCTTCCTCGGGGTGGCCGTCGGGATGGGCCTCGACTCGGTCGTGGTGATCGGTGCCGGAGCGGCCCTGTTCGCGGTCGGCCAGACCTTCGTCACCCTCTCGGTCAAGAAGGGCTACCAGGCCGGCTGGTCCCTGCGCAACGCCGACGGCAGCCTGCCCGGCCCGCTCGCCAAGGTGCCCCTGCTGGGCGCCCTGACCGGCGGCGCGGCGGTCGCGGCCGCGGCGGCCGAGGAGAAGCGGGTCGGCGAGGTCAGCGCGGTCGAGGAGACCCCGGCCCCGGACACCGCCCCGGCCTCCGCCCCGGTCGCCGAGGACGTCCCGGAGGTCGAGCAGACCGCCGCCTTCGAGATGCGGGAACTGGCCCAGGACGGCGTCTACGCCCCCTCCTACTACGAGCAGCCGCAGGCCCAGCAGCAGCCGCAGCAGCCGCAGGACCCGTACGCCCCGGCCTACCAGCCCGGCTACGAGCAGCAGCAGTGGCAGCAGCCCCAGCAGCAGCCCGCCTACGCCTACGACCAGCAGCAGTCCTACGGCGGCTACCCGCAACAGCAGCAGGACCCGTACGGCGGCTACCAGCAGGCCCAGGACCCGTACGCGGGCTACCAGCAGCAGCACCAGCAGACCTGGGACCCGAACGCCCAGCAGCAGCACCAGCACCAGCCGCACGAGCAGCAGCAGTGGCAGCCCCAGCCCGACCAGCTCGACCAGCACGGCCAGCACGCTCAGGGCGTCCCGCAGCAGCCGGGCTACGACCAGAACTACGGCTACCAGCAGCAGCAGAACACCTGGCACCAGGGCTGACCGGCCCGGCCCGGCGTCACGCCGGGCCGATCAGCCCGGCGGCGATGCAGGCCGACATGCCGGCCCGGGACAGGCCGCCGCCCGGGTGGGCGTTGCCACCGACCAGCAGCAGCCCGGGGACGGGCGACGCGTTGGCGGTGCGCAGCCACCGGCCCGCGGCGCCGGCCAGGGCGGGCCGGGCGACGGCGCCGGCGGGGGCGCCGGTCTCCCGACGGGTGTCCTCGGGCGTGCGCACCACCCGCCACAGGACCCGTTCGCGCAGGCCGAGACCGGCCGCGTCGACGTGGGCGAGCAGCTGGTCGGCGTAGCGGTCGGCGACCCCGGGGGCGGTCCAGTCGAACCCGTCCAGGGCCGGGACCGTCGCGGTCAGCACCACGGACTCGTGGGCGTCGTCGGGGCGCAGCGCCGGGTCGTCCGGGCGCAGTACCTGCACGGTGGGGCGGTCGCACAGCGGGCCGGCGCCGGTCAGCGCGGCCTCCTCCGCCGCCGGGTCGGCCGCGTGCACCACCGTGCGGTGCGCGGTGCCCTCCGGGCGCGCCCCGCGCAGGGCCAGCAGCACGCCGAACCGGCCGGGCACCCCGCGCGGCTCCCACCGCTCGGCCGGCCGCCCGGGCCACTCGGCGAGGCCGTGGTGGTGCAGCGCGCCCGCGTCCATCGCGGAGACCACCAGTTCGGCGTCGATCCGCCCGTCCGCCGTCTCCACCCCGCAGGCCCGGCCGCCCTCGACGAGCACCCGGGTGACCGGGGTGTCGAAGCGGAAGTCGACCTTGCGCAGCTCGCAGCGCCGGAACACCGCGTCGGCCAGGGCCCGCAGGCCGCCCCGGACGTACCAGACGCCGAAGGACTGCTCCATGTACGGCAGCACGGTGGCCCCGGCCGGGGCGTCGCCGGGGGCGAAGCCGTACCGGACGGCGGCCTCGGTGAGCAGCGCGGTCAGCCCGGGGTGGCCGCCGAGCTCGCGGGCGGCCACGTCCCGCAGGGTCCACGGTCGGGGGAGGCGCAGCCGGGCCAGGCCGGTGGGCGGCGGGACGGGGTACGGGTCGGCGCCCAGGAAGGCGTGGTCGGCGGGGAGCGGCTCCTCCAGCAGTGGGCGGCGGGTCGCCTCCCAGACCGTCCGGCCGTTGTTCATCACCGCGCTCCAGCGGGCACCGGAGCCCGCGCCGAAGGCGGTGTCCAGGGCCTGGCCGACGCCGCCGCGGGAGGCGTTGGGCAGGGTGACGACGGTCCCGTCGGGGAACACGTGCCGGCTCTCCGGCTCCACCGGCGCCAGCTCGACCAGCTGCTCCAGCGGCTCCTTGCCGGTCTTGAGCGCGAGGTCGCGGTAGACGGCCGGCAGCGGCAGCAGACCGGGACCGGTGTCGAAGGCGAAGCCGTCGCGCTCGTACCGGCCGACCATGCCGCCGTAACTGCCGCCCGCCTCGCAGACCGTCACCCGGTGACCGATGGTCGCCAGCCTGGAGGCCGCCGCGAGCCCGCTCATACCTGCGCCGATGATGACGATCCGTGCCATGGCCTGATTTTAGGCGCGACCCGCGTAAGCTCCGGACGCGGCCTTGGCGGCCTTGCGCTCGCGGCGGCGGGCCCGGAAGGCGCGGATCCTGCTGACCGCCAGCCAGACCAGCAGCAGACCGGCCAGCAGCAGGACGGCGGAGATCGAGGCGGCCGCCCAGGGGTGGAAGATCGCCAGGGTGACCAGGCCGGCCACCGAGAGGTCCTCGGTCAGGCTGACCACGATGTTGCTGAACGGTTCCGGCGTGGTGTTGACGGCCATCCGCAGCGAGGCCTTCACCAGGTGGGTGACCAGCGCGGTGGTGCCGCCCATCGCCCCGGCCGCGACCTCGCTGAGCGAGCCCGGGTCGGCGCTCGCGATCAGCACGCCGACGACGGCACCGGCGATCGGCCGGATCACGGTGTGCACGGCGTCCCAGACGGTGTCCACGTACGGGATCTTGTCGGCGACCGCCTCCAGCAGGAACAGCACGGCCGCCGCGACGAGCACGTCGGTGCGCTCCAGCGCGTGCGGCACCGACTCCGCGCCGGCGAACCGGCCCAGCAGGCCGAGCAGCAGCACCACCGCGTACGCGTTGATGCCGCTGGCCAGACCGCTGGTGAAGATCAGCGGCAGGACCGTCATCGCGTCCCCCTCCTCGTTCTCGCGGGCCTCGCGACCCCGTCCGGGCCGCCCGGCCCCGCCGTACCGTACCCGGAGCCGGGACGCCCCGGGCCGCCGCCGCGGTTCCGCTCCGGGCCGCCGCGGCCGACTGAGTACGGGTACTCAGTTCCGCGGTTGAGTACGACAGCGGATGGCCTCCGACCTGCTGGGACGGGAGAGTGGTGGCACCCGGGAGGGCGGCGCGTCGGGCGCCGGCCGCCCGGGCGGCGGATCCGTCCGTCCCCCTGGCCGGGAGGGCCCGGGGGGTGGTGCCGGGTCCGCGTCGGGCGCCGGTCACGGGCCCCGCACCGCCGACACGGGGCGGCGGAGCGGGCCGGGGGGAGACCGGTGACCGAACGGGGGGAAGCGGGGGGAACGGGGGAGATCGCACCGCCGCCCGGTGGGGGCGGGCGGGGCGACAGCAGACGGCGGCGGGCGCGGACCGGGGGGAC
>NZ_JBHZCY010000243.1:0-5075 GCF_042786665.1 Kitasatospora sp. NPDC059146
CCCGTCAGGGGGTGCGGGCCCTCGGCCGTACGGTGCGCAGGTGCGCCGTGCAGTGCGGTGCGTTCGCCGTGCGGGCGACCGGCGGGAGCGGCTACTTGGCCGACTCCTCCTCCTCGTCGTCGACCGGCGCCTTGATCGGCGGCGGCGCCTTGAGCAGGATCTGCCAGGTGACGTACATCGCCAGCAGCAGCGGCGGGATGCCGAGGGCGACCTTCAACCAGCCGAGCAGGTTGACGTTGTGGGTGAAGTACAGCGGGAAGAGGATCACCGGCTTGAGGCCCATGATCACCACCCAGGCCCAGGTCGCCTTGGTGTAGGCGGCGAGCCGGCCCGGGTTCTCCTTGCGCCAGGTGAACATCTCGCCGGTGATCGGGCCGAGCATCACCCCGATCATCGGCCAGCGCACCACGGCGGAGACCGCGAGGGCGGTGCAGTAGCCGACGCTCCAGAGCAGGCCGGGCAGGTAGAAGTCCTCGGCCTTGCCGCTCTTCATCGCGATCCAGGCGCCGAGGGCGACGCCGAACACGCCGCTGAAGGCGTGCTGGATGGTCTCCCGCCGGGCCAGCCGCGCCACCACGAACAGGGCGCTGAGCCCGAGCGCGGCCCAGGCGGCGGCGCTGACCTGGTGGGTGAGGTTGTAGGTGACGATGAAGACCAGGCCGGGCAGCGTCATGTCGATCATGCCGCGCACGCCGCCGAAGGCCTGCAGGATCGTGTCGGCGGCCTCCTTGGAGGCGGCCTTGCGGGCGGCCTCGGCGGCCGCCGGGTCGAGGGGCCGCTCGGCGGCCGGCGCGGTGCCTTCGATCGACTTGGCCAGTCCGTCCGCGGCCTCGGCGGCGGCGGCGTCCTGCCAGGCCGCCACGTCGGCGGCGTCCAGGTCGATCCGGGCAGTGGCGTCTCCGCCGGGGTGGTTGCTCACGCTCATTCGCTCCCGTGTCCGACCGGACGCAGTTCGTAGCGGGGGTTGAACAGCACGCGGCGCCCGCGTGCGTGACTGATCCGGCCGCTGGCGACGAGCCGACGGCCCGGTTCTATGCCCGCGATCGAGCGACGCCCCAGCCAGACGACCTCCAACGCCTCGGTGCCGTCGAAGAGCTCGGCCTCCAGGGCCGGCACCCCGGCCCGCGGTCGGAGCGTCACCGTGCGCAGCGTGCCCGCGACGGTGACCAGCTGCCGGTCGGCGCAGCCGGCGATCGGCGTGCAGCCGGACTCGGCGGCGATCTCCTGGCGCAGGTCCTCGGCGTCCAGTTCCTCGGCCGAGGTGGTCAGCCGACTGAGCATGCGGCGGAACCGCCCCGGCGGCTGGCCACTGCTGTTGTCACCACTCATGTCGGCAGGGTACCGGTTTCGGTGCCCCCGGCGGCAGGCGTCGCCCCCGCCGGGAGGCTGCCGAGGGGCCGCCGGGGAGCCGCCGGTCAGCTCTCGAAGCGGTAGCCCATGCCCGGTTCGGTGATGAAGTGGCGCGGGTGCGAAGGGTCGCGTTCCAGCTTGCGGCGCAGCTGGGCGAGGTAGACCCGCAGGTAGTTGGTCTCGGTGCGGTAGGCCGGGCCCCACACCTCCTGGAGCAGCTGGGTCTGGCTGACCAGCCGCCCGGCGTTGCGGACCAGGACCTCCAGGAGGTGCCATTCGGTGGGCGTGAGGCGTACGTCGGTGCCGTCCCGGTTGACCTTCTTGGCGGCGAGGTCGACGGTGAAGCTCTCGGTGACGACCAGCGAGTCGTCCTCCCCGGCGACCGGCTCGGCCCGGCGCACGGCGGCCCGCATCCGGGCGAGCAGTTCGTCCATCCCGAAGGGCTTGGTCACGTAGTCGTCGGCGCCGGCGTCCAGGGCCTCGACCTTCTCGTCGGAGGCGTGCCGGGCCGACAGCACGATGATCGGCACCCGGGTCCAGCCGCGCAGGCCGCGGATCACCTCGACGCCGTCCATGTCGGGCAGGCCCAGGTCGAGGACGACGACGTCGGGATGGCGGGCGGCGGCGAGTTCCAGCGCGCTCGCCCCGTCGTGGGCCGCGTCGACCTCGTACTTGCGGGCCTTGAGGTTGATCACCAGTGCGCGGACGATCTGCGGTTCGTCGTCCACGACGAGGACCCGGGTCATTTACGGACTCCGCCTTTCGGGCTGTCGGATCTTACGGACTGTTGTCTCGGCTGTGCGTGCGGCGTGGTTCCGCCGGGTCTCAGGTGATCAGTTCGGAGAGCGGGTCGTGGCCCTCGCCGCCCGGCGTGTCCGGGCCGGGCCGCTCCGGCGGCCGTTCCGCGGCGGGCAGGCTGACGACCATGGTGAGGCCGCCGCCGGGGGTGTCCTCGGCGGTGACGGTACCGTCCATGGCCTCGACGAACCCGCGCGCCACCGCGAGGCCGAGGCCGACCCCGGCGCCGCGCGGCGCGTCCCCGTAGCGCTGGAAGGGGGCGAAGATCCGCTCCTTGGCGTCCTCGGGGACGCCCGGTCCGCGGTCCACGATCCGCAGCTCGACCCGGCCCGGCCGGCCCGGCGGTTGCAGGGCGTCGGCCTTGACCAGCACCTTGACGCCCTCCGGGCTGTACTTGACGGCGTTCTCGACCAGGTTGGCCAGCGAGCGCTCCAGCAGTCCGCCGTCGGCACGGATCATCGGCAGCGTCTCCGGCACGTCCAGGCGCACCGACTCCGGCGGGACGCCGCCGAGCGCGTAGGGCACCACCTCGTCCAGGTCGGTCTCCTGGATCAGCGGGGTGACGGTGCCGGTCTGGAGCCGGCTCATGTCCAGCAGGTTGTTGATCAGGTGGTCGAGGCGGTCGGCCCCGGCCTCGATGCCGGCCAGCAGTTCGGCCTCGTCCTCCGGGTCCCACTGCACGTCGGCCGAGCGCAGCGAGGTCACCGAGGCCTTGATGCCCGCCAGCGGGGTGCGCAGGTCGTGCGAGACGGCGGCCAGCAGGGCGGTGCGGATCCGGTTGCCCTCGGCCTCGCGGCGGGCCGCGGCGGCCTCCCTGGCCAGCCGGCGGCGCTCCAGCACCACGGCGGCCTGGGCGGCGAACGCGCCCAGCAGGCGGCGGTCGGTCCCGGGCAGCACCCGGCCGCGCAGCACCAGGGCCAGGCTCTCCCCGACCGGGACGTCCACGTCGGCCTCCTCCGGGCGCCCGGGCGGGCGCGGCCCTGCGGTGGCGACCGGCACCCAGCCGCCGGTCGGCTCCGGGCGCTCCAGCAGCGCGGCGCTCTCCTGCCCGAAGGTCTCCCGGACCTGCTCCATCAGCGCGGTCAGCACGCCGTCCCCGTTGGGGGCGCCGCGCAGCACCGTGCCGGCCAGCGCGCTGAGCGTCTGCGCCTCGGCCTGGGCGCGGGCCGCCTGGTGGGTGCGCCGGGCCGCCAGGTCCACCACGGAGGCGACCGAGCAGCCGACGATGGTGAATATCGCCACCGCCATGATGTTCTGCGGCTCGTTGATCGAGAAGGTGTGCAGCGGCGGGGTGAAGTAGAAGTTCAGCACCGAGGAGCCGACCAGCGCCGAGCCGATGGACGGCAGCAGCCCGCCGACCAGCGCCGCGCACACCGTCAGCGACAGGAACAGCAGCATGTCGGTGGACAGGCCCAGCCCGCCGATGGTGGTCAGTACCAGCGCCAGCACCGGCGGGCCGACCAGCCCGACCAGCCAGCCGGCGACGGTCCTGGTCCGGCCCAGGTCGGTGACCCGCCGCACGGGTATCTTGTTGCGCCGCCCGTGCCCGGCGTGCTCGTGGGTGACCATGTGGACGTCGATGTCCCCGGCCTTCTGGGTGACCAGGGTGCCGACGCCGGGCCCGTACAGGTACTGCCAGCCGGGGCGACGGCTGGTGCCCAGCACGATCTGGGTGGCGTTCACCCCCCGGGCGAAGTCCAGCAGCCCCCCGGCCGGGTCGTCGCCGAGCACGTTGTGGAAGGAGCCGCCGAGGCTCTCCACCAGCGCGCGCTGCTCGATCAGCGTCTGCGGGGAGCCGGTGCCGGCCAGCCCGTCGGACCGGGAGATGTGGACGGCCAGCAGCTCGCCGCCGGAGACCCGGGCCGCGATCCGGGCGGCCCGGCGGATCAGCGTCGCCCCCTCTGGGCCGCCGGTCAGGCCGACCACGATCCGCTCCCGGGCCTGCCAGGTGCCGACGATCCCCTGCTCGGCGCGGTACTTCTGCAGGTACTCGTCGACCCGGTCCGCGGTCCACAGCAGCGCCAGCTCGCGCAGCGCGGTCAGGTTGCCCGGCCGGAAGTAGTTGGCGAGCGCGGCGTCGATCTTCTCCGGCATGTAGACGTTGCCGTGCGCCAGCCGCCGCCGCAGCGCCTGCGGGGACATGTCCACCAGCTCGATCTGGTCCGCCCGGCGGACCACTTCGTCCGGGACGGTCTCGCGCTGGCGCACCCCGGTGATGCCCTCGACGGCGTCGCCGAGCGACTCCAGGTGCTGGACGTTCACGGTGGAGATCACGTCGATCCCGGCGGCGAGCAGCTCCTCGACGTCCTGCCAGCGCTTCTCGTTGCGGCAGCCGGGCACGTTGGTGTGGGCCAGCTCGTCCACCAGCGCCACCTCCGGGCGGCGGGCCAGCACGGCGTCCAGGTCCATCTCGGAGAACCGGGCGCCCCGGTGCACCACCTGTTGCCGGAGCACGACCTCCAGCCCGGCCACCAGGTCCGCAGTCCGTCGCCGGCCGTGGTCCTCCACGAACGCCACCACGACGTCCGTGCCACGCTCCTGCCGCCGGTGTGCCTCGGCGAGCATGGCGTACGTCTTGCCGACCCCGGGGGCCGCCCCGAGGTAGATGCGCAGCCTGCCTCGTCCCATGAGCACCATTCTTGATCCGGCTCTGCCCGGGAGCCACCCCCGGACACCTGTTCCCCCTGCCTTCGAGACTACGGCGTGGGCGGCGGTATTCCGCTGATCAGTCCACTGATCATGCGGTTTTAGCGGCATATTGACGGAGGAGCAGCCACTCGGCGGGGGTCGGTCGAGGGTCTCCCGGGGCAGCCCCGTCCGCTTTCCGCCGGTTGTCCCGGAAATGCGAAAAGGCCCACCCGGTCACCCGGGTGGGCCTTCTCTGAATGATTGTTCGGCGGCGTCCTACTCTCCCACAGGGTCCCCCC
>NZ_JBHZCY010000244.1:0-4945 GCF_042786665.1 Kitasatospora sp. NPDC059146
GCACCCACGCACCCGCCGCGCCTACCTCCACCTCGCCGCCCACGTCACCGAAGGCATCCACCCCACCAACACCTGACCAGCCACCACCGGGCCCGACACCACGGACCCCGACGGGACGGACCGGCACGGACCGGAACCGCCCCCCGGCCCGGGCAACGGGCAACGGGCACGCAACGGTGCCACCGCCCATCGGCCCACCTACCCATCAGCCCACGCGCCAGGCATGGCAGGCGTGCCAGGCGTGGCAGCGGGCGCCACGGCCTGGGCGTGTGATCGATCCGGCGCGGTTCGGTACCGGCCTCGTGGTGGGCCGGTCCGCGGCACGGCCCGCCGGTGACGGGAGCAGGCCCACGGCGTGGCGGATCGCGGGGCGGCGGTTCTTCGACTCGGGTGGGCGTCGGGGGCCGGGCCCTCAAAAGCGCGACAGTCGCGCGAACGGCTCGCACCGCACGCCAAGGCTCCACCGCCGTCCCGAAAACACTCGGACCAGTGATCGTCGTGGCCTCGGCGCCAGGCTGTCCGCCCGGGTCATGCCCCCTGGGCCTCCGGCACGGACAGGCACTCGGCGAGCAGGTCGACGACGTCGCGCCAGGCTCGCTGCGCGTGCCGCGGGTGGTAGCCGACGCCGGGGACCGTGGCATGGTCGACCGGGGGGTGGTGGAAGGCGTGCAGGGCGCCGCCGTAGACCGTCAGGCGCCAGTCGACACCCGCGGCCTGCATCTCAGCGGTGAACGCGTCCCGTTGCGCGGGCGCCATGATCGGGTCCTGCGACCCGACCCCGGCCCACACCGGGCAGCGAATGCGCGCCGCCCCGCCCGGCCGGCCCGTGGTCAACGCGTCGACCGTCCCGATCGCGCGCAGGGCGGCGCCGTCGCGCCCCAGTTCCAGGGCGACGGCGCCCCCGGTGCCGTAACCGACGGCGGCGATCCGGTCGGGGTCGGTCCGCGGTTCGCCGCGCAGCACGTCGAGCCCGGCACGGCCGATGCCCCGCATCCGGTCCGGATCGGCGAGCAGCGGCAGGCACCGGGCCGGCATCTCCTCAGGGGCGCCCACATAGCGCCCGCCGTGGAGGTCGAAGGCCAGCGCCACATACCCCAGCCCGGCGAGGGCGTCGGCCCGGCGGCACTCGACGTCGCCGAGCCCCATGCCCTCCGGTCCGAGCAGCACCGCGGGCCGGCGGTCGACACCCGCCGGGAGAGCGAGGTGGCCGATCATCGTCAAACCGTCCGCCGGGTACGCGACCGCACACGTCGCAATCGTCCCCATGGAACCGGACAGTAGTGATCCTCGGACCCGGTCCCGGTGGTGTTCTGCCGCCGGCAGAGCAACGACGGAACAAGCCCCGGGAAGAAGCCAAAGGCCCGAGCCACCCACACCGCCCCGCACACACGGCACACACGGACTGAAAACAACAGACGCGGCGCTGACACCGGGTCAGACCTGCCAACGACCCGGACGCCACCCACGACGGCGAGCGGCCGCACACACGACGGCCAGACCCACAGTGACGGTGACAGTGGACAGCACAACGACAGCCACCACAGCAGCCCGGCCGGGGGCGGGGTCCGGGGGCGGGGGTGCCAGGAGGGCGGCCCGCGGGGCGGGGAGGGCGGCCGCGGCGCTGGGCACGGTGGCGGTGAGGGCGGCGAGGGGGTCGACGGTGCCGTAGCCCAGGCGGGGGTCGGGCAGGGCGGTGCCGGGGTGGTAGGCGGTGGCTTCGAGGCGCTCGCGCAGGTGGGCCGGGTCGAGGTCGGGGTGGTGGCCGAGGAGCAGGGCGGCGGTACCGGCGACGACAGCGGTGGCGAAACTGGGGCCGCTGGCGGTGAAGTAGCCCTTGCCGGCCGGTCCGGTGCTCATCATGGCCTCACCCGGGGCGCTCAGATCGACCCGGGCACCGGCGGCGCCCGTACCGGCAGCGGTACCGGCGCCGGCAGCGGTGCCGGCGGGGGCCACGCCGACGCTCGTCCCCGTCCCCGTCCCCGTCGTCCCCGTCCGCGTGCTCCCGTCCGCGCCCGTCGCCGCCGCGCCGCCGCCCGGGGCCAGGGCGGCGACGGTGAGGACCTGCGGCGGGGCGGAGGGCACGTT
This sequence comes from Kitasatospora sp. NPDC059146, assembly GCF_042786665.1. NCBI lineage: Bacteria > Bacillati > Actinomycetota > Actinomycetes > Kitasatosporales > Streptomycetaceae > Kitasatospora > Kitasatospora sp. NPDC059146. The sequence continues at coordinate 2,086 of NZ_JBHZCY010000244.1, forward strand.
GGCGTTGGCGCCGCCCTGGTCGGGGGTGGCGGGGGCGATCACCAGGACGCCCTTGGTGTCGGCGTGGCGCAGCGCGTCGTCGAGGGCGGTGTCGCCGGCGGGCAGGGGCAGGGCGGAGGCGATGATGCGGGCGCCGGCGTCGGCGGCGTCCCGGATGCCCTTGGCGAGGAGGGCGGGGGTGGTGGTGCCGGTGTCGTCGGTGACGGCGACGGCGAGGATCCGTGCCTCGGGGGCGATGCCGGCGAAGCCGGTGCCGTCCTGGTGGCGGGCGGCGATCAGTCCGGCGAGGAAGGTGCCGTGGCCGACGCAGTCGCGGGTGGAGTCGCCGGTGCCGTACTCGCGCGGGCCGGGTACCAGGCGCTCGCCCAGGACGCCGGAGGCGCCGTCGACGCCGGAGCCGACGACGGCGACGGTCACTCCGGCGCCGCGGCTGAGCGGCCAGGCGGCCTCGGGGCGGAGGAAGGCCTGGGCCCAGGGGGTGCGGTCGGTGCCCTTGTCGGAGGATTTGAGGCAGTCGCCGGGGCGGGTGGCGGGGCGGTTCTGGGCGATGACGGGCAGGGCGGAGGGGTCGCCGGGGGCCGCCGCGGCCGGAGCGGCGGCGGCCGGGACGGCGGAGGGGACGGCGGCCAGGGCGCAGGCGAGGGCCCCGGCGGTGAGGGTGCCGGCGGTGCGGCGGGCGCTCACACCGTACTCCCCTGCAGCAGGGCGGGGATGTCCTGGGGCAGCAGCAGGCTCAGTTCGGACACGTCGCCGATCTCCAGGCGGGCCAGACGTCCGGCCTGACGGGTGACCATGGCCTCCAGGGTCTGCCGGGCGAAGCGGCCGTTGCCGAAGTTGCGGTCGCGGGGCACGGCCGCGCACAGTGCGGCCAGCGCGGTGAGGGTCTCGGGGGCGCAGAGGTAGCCGGCGTCCTCGGCCTGGCGGGCGACGATGGTGACGAGTTCGTCGGCGCTGTAGTGGTCGAAGGCGATCTGCTGGGGGAAGCGGGAGGCCAGGCCGGGGTTGGAGGCGAGGAAGCCGCGCATCTCGTCCTCGTAGCCGGCGACGATGACCACGACCTCGTCGCGGTGGTCCTCCATCAGCTTCATCAGGGTGTCGACGGCCTCCTGGCCGAAGTCGCCGGAGGCGGCGCCGCCGCGCGGGGTGAGGGTGTAGGCCTCGTCGACGAACAGCACGCCGCCGCGGGCACGTTCGAAGGCGTCCTTGGTGAGCTGGGCGGTGTGGCCGATGTAACGGCCGACCAGGTCGGCGCGGGCGGTCTCGACGAGCTGGCCGGTGGGCAGGACGCCGAGTTCGGCGAGCAGGGCGCCGTAGAGGCGGGCGACGGTGGTCTTGCCGGTGCCGGGCGGACCGGCGAAGACCAGATGGTGGCTGATCCTGGCGGCGGGCAGGCCGGCCTCCTCGCGGCGGCGGGCCTGGGTGATCAGGTTGACCAGGTTCTCGACCTGTTCCTTGGCGGCGCTCAGGCCCACCATGGCGCGCAGTTGGGCGAGCAGGTCGCTGCCGCCGTCGGTGCCGGGGGCGGGGGCGCGGACGGCCTCGGCGCCGAGGTCCTCGGGCAGCAGCAGCGGCAGGTCGGCGTCGGTGACCTCGGCCAGGGCGGCGAGCCGGGAGGCCTGGCGGTCGACCATCTCCTCGAAGACCTTGCGGGCGGCGCGGCCGTTGCCGAAGTCCGCGCCCTTGGGCATGCGGGTGAAGTGCGCTTCCAGGGCCTGGCTGGTGGCTTCGGCGAGATCGAAGCCGTGGGCGGCGGCGGCCCGTTGGACGATGGTGACCAGTTCCTGCGGCGAGTAGTTGCGGAACTCGACGGTGCGGCTGAAGCGGGAGGCCAGGCCGGGGTTGGAGGAGAGGAACTCGCGCATCTCCTCGGAGTAGCCCGCCACGATCACCACGATGTCGTCGCGGTGGTCCTCCATCAGCTTGACCAGGGTGTCGATGGCCTCGCGGCCGAAGTCGGGGCCGGTGCCGCCGCCTCCGGCGGACAGGGTGTACGCCTCGTCGATGAACAGCACGCCGCCGAGCGCCTCGGTGAACACCTCGGTGGTCTTGATCGCGGTGCCGCCGACGATCGCGGCGACCAGGTCGGCCCGGGCCACCTCGGTCAGGTGCCCGCTGCGCAGCACCCCGAGCTCGGCCAGGATGCTGCCGTAGAGCCGGGCGACGGTGGTCTTCCCGGTGCCGGGCGGCCCGGCGAAGATCAGGTGCCGGCCCATGGGGAGGGCGGGCATGCCGGCCTGTTCGCGGCGCCGGGCCAGCTTGTTGAGGTTGACCAGGGTGGCGACCTGTTCCTTGACGCCTTCCAGGCCGACGAGGGCCTGGAGGGCCGCCTGGGGGCCCTCGGGGTCCGGTGGCAGGGGTTCGGTGGCGGCGCCGTAGGGCCCGGGGGCGCTCTCGCGGCCGTCGCCGTACGCGTCGCCGGGCCCGTACGCGTCGCCGTGTCCGTCGCCCTGCCCGTAGCCGTCGCCGGGTCCGTAGCCGTCGCCGTCGCCGTACGCGTCGCCGTCGGTGGGGGCGGCGCCGGTGGGGCGGGTGCCGGGTGTGGCGCCGGGGCGGGCCTGGGCGCTGCCGTGGCTGTCGGCGTGGGCGTTGTCGCGGCTGGTGAGCTCGGTGACCGCCAGGCGGGTGCCGGGCCTGCTCTGGCGCAGGCCGGAGCCGCGGTTGCCGGTGACGGTGCAGCCGGTGACGCGGACGGGTTCCTCGGAGTCCACCCGCAGGCCGTCGCGGGCGTTGTCGGCCAGTTCGCAGCCGGTCAGGGCGGCCCGGGAGCCGGCGGCGAGCAGGACGCCGTGGCGGCGGTTGCCGTGGACGCGGGTGCGGGCGGCGGTGAGTTCGCCGTCGTCCTCGACGAGCAGGCCGTCGC
>NZ_JBHZCY010000245.1:0-4160 GCF_042786665.1 Kitasatospora sp. NPDC059146
TCCGACAGGAGGCCGTCCACACCCTCCCGGTCCGTGGTGTGGTCGTCCGCGAAACGACGGTCACCCGTCGCATCCGGCACGTACTTCACACAGACAACGATCCTCAAGCTCACGGCCTTGTCTCCTGTACTGGTCTCGTCCGACGGCTGCGGCGTGCAAGCGGGTGCGAACACGGCACGCACCCGCTCCGGGCAGCGAGTTTCCCGTGCCGGTCCGGAACTTCCTGGCAGCATACTCGGCGGTAGCGCAGTGGTCACTACTGGCCAGTAGCTTTGGTCGGACGGCCGGCACCGCCGCTTGCGCCCATCCTGCCCCAGCCGGGGGCCGGCCCCACCTCACGGGGGGTACCAACCGTCGACGAATCCCCTCGCCGCCCCTCCGGCCGCCCCTCCGCCGCCGGTCGCCCGTCCGTCACACCGCCCGGCCGAGCGCCGCGATCACGTCCGCCTTGCGCGGCAGCCCCGCCGCCCGGCGCACCACCCGCCCGGCCGCGTCCAGCACCAGGACGGTCGGCGTCCGCAGCACCTCCAGCCGACGGACCAGCTCCAGCTGCGCCTCGGCGTCCAGTTCCACGTGCACGACCCCGTCGAGCATCCCGGCCACCTCGGCCAGCACCCGCCGGGTCGCCCGGCACGGCTGGCAGAAGGCGGTGGAGAACTGCACCAGGGTCGCCCGCTCACCGAGCGGCCCGCCCAAGTCCTCCTCCGACAGCCGTACCGTCCCGTCCTTGGTGCGCACCCGCAGCCTCCCGTCGCGCCCTGTCCTCACCAGCCCGAACCCGCTCGCCACCGCCAGTACGACGAGGCACACCACGAGTCCGGTCATCCCCCCAGTCTGCGGCAGCGCGTACGGGCTCCGAAAGGGAGGTCGACCTGCCGACACCGGGCCCGTACGATCGGCGGGTGGACTCCGCCCCCCTCTCCCCGCCGCTGCTGACCGTCCGTCGCGTCGTCGACCCGAGGCCCGTCACCACCGTCCGCTGTCGCTGACGCGCCCCGCCGCAGCCGCCCGCCGCAGCCGCCCGTCGCGACCACTCCGGAGACTCCTTGCAGACCGACCCCCGAGGTCACCGCTTCGCCGCCGCGCTCACCAGTGCGGTGCTGGCCGCCGTCCTGATCACCGGCAGCGGCCTGCTGCTCTCCCTCCAAGCCTTGGTCTTCCTGGTCGGCGCGGTCGCCGGCCCCCGCCGCTCCCCGTACGTCGGCCTGTTCCACCTCCTCATCGCCCCCCGCCTGGCGCCGCCCACCACCACCGAGGACGAACGCCCGCTGCGCTTCGCCCAGGGCGGCGGGGCCGTCTTCGCCGTCATCGGCACCCTCGGCTTCCTCACCGGCGTCGGCTGGCTCGGACTGCTGACCGCCGGCTTCGCCCTCGCCGCGGCCTTCCTGAACGCCGCCTTCGGCTACTGCCCGGGCTGCGAGATCTACCCGATCGTCCGCCGCGCCCAGGGCCGCCTGGGCGCCGGGGCCTGATCGGAGCGGGTGCCGGGCCCGGACGGCGGGCCGGGCGGCGGGCCGGAAAAGTTCCCGGTCGGATTCATCACGGAGATCACACCGTGAATATTCGCTTGACCGCACGCCTCAGGTGACAGCAGGCACTCGTTCGGGGGATCATCTCCGTGTATCACCCGTGACCGCCGCGGCGTGCCGTGCTCCGGTCGGCCCCCGCGCACGGCGCGGGTACCCGCCGTACCGGGCCCCGGCCCGTGGAAGTCAGGACTGACCGTGGCAGAGTTCGTCTACCCGCCGGTGATCGGCGCCGCACTCACCGCCTTCCGCGCGCTCGACGTGCGGATCAAGATCATCGGCGCCGAGCACATCCCCGCCAACGGCGGAGCGGTGCTGGTCAGCAACCACATCAGCTACCTGGACTTCCTCTTCGCCGGCCTCGGCGCCTACCGCGGCGGCAAGCGCAAGACCCGCTTCATGGCCAAGGACGACGTCTTCCGGCACAGCGTCTCCGGCCCGCTGATGCGCGGCATGAAGCACATCCCGGTCGACCGCACCGACGGCCAGCCCGCCTACGAGGCCGCCGTCCGCGCCCTCAAGGCCGGCGAGGTCGTCGGCGTCTTCCCCGAGGCGACCATCAGCCGCTCGTTCATGTTGAAGAAGTTCAAGACCGGCGCCGCCCGGATGGCCGCCGACTCCGGCGCCCCGCTGCTTCCGGTCATCCTGTGGGGCACGCAGCAGCTCTGGACCAAGGGCCGTCCGAAGACCCTCACCAAGCGCCACGTCCCGGTGACGATCATGATCGGCGAACCGATCCACCTCGGCCCGAACGACAAGCCCGTCATGGTCACCAGAAAGCTGCGCGCCGCCATGAGCGAGATGCTCGACCGGGCCCAGCGCGAGTACCCCGGCAAGCCCTCCGGCCCCGAGGACAGCTGGTGGCTGCCCGCCCAGCTCGGCGGCACCGCGCCGACCCTGGAGGTCGCCGAGGCCGAGGACGAGGCGGAGGCCCTCGCCAAGGCCGAGCGCCGCGCCGCCCGGGGCTGACCCGCCCCGGAGCCGTCTACTCCGTGTGACCGAGCCGATGCGATCCGTCGCGTGTCGCCCGGCCGCCGACACACCCCGTCTGACACAGTGACAGCTCCTTCCAGGGGCCTTCCTCCTGGATGCGTCCTGCGTCCCTCCCACCGCGGACCGGGGCACACGTCGAAGCGGTCGGAAAGGTCGGAGACGGAGATGACACGGATCGCCGGCACACGGCAGTCCCCCACCAGCGGCAAGGCCCGCACCCGCGCAACCGCCGGTGCGGGCCTCCTGCTTCTGGGCACCCTGCTCACCGGGTGCGGAGCCGAACCCGGTGACATCCCACTCTCCGAGATCCGCCCGGAGTCCCCCACCGCGACCCCGGACCCCACCCCGTCGGCGCCCCCCGGCGTCGTCGGCGCCGCGGCGCACGCCGAGACCCGCAACGGACTGATCGTCAGCCGGGCCTACACCGACGCCGCCCGCACCACCAGCGCCATCGTCACCCTCGGCCCGGACGGCACCGACCAGCACCAGATCACCCAGCCGCCCGCGCGCGCCCGCGACGACCACCCCGACTGGAACCCCGACGGCAGCGCCGTCGCCTTCGACCGCACCGATCCACAGTCCGGCACCGCCCGGCTCTGGACCGTCACCACCGGCGGCGACAACGCCCACCAGATCAGCCAGCTCTGCGACGCCGCCAGCGGCACCGCCGACTGCGCCAACGAGGACGAACGCGCCCCCGCCTTCTCCCCCGACGGCAAGCAGCTCGCGTTCAGCCGCTCCTGGGGCGCCCTCGACCAGGCCCACAACAACCAGGTCCAGTACTCGGACCTCTACCTGATGAGCCCCGACGGCACCAACGTCCAGCGGCTCACCTTCCTGACCAACGACAAGCCCTACTCCGGCGCCGTCAGCAACCCCAGCTGGTCCCCCGACGGCAAGCAGCTCACCTTCGAGTACCGCACCAGCGCCACCGGCCAACCCGCCAACAGCCGCGCCGTCTACGTGGTCGGCACGGACGGCACCGGGCTGCGCCAGCTCACCCCCTGGGAACTGCGGGCCGGCGACCGTGCGACCTGGTCCCCCGACGGCACCCAGATCCTCTTCACCACCTACCCGGCCGGCCCCGACAACGCCCCCGGCGGCGGCATCTACACCGTCCACCCCGACGGCACCGCCATCGGCGCCCTCACCCCGGCCCCGTCCACCGCCTTCTACGGCGCCGCGGCCTACGCACCCGACGGCAAGTCCATCGTCTTCGCCCAGGCCCCCTCCGGCGGCGGCGCCGACCTCTACAGCATGCGCGCCGACGGCACGGGCGTCACCCGCCTCACCAACACCGCCGACAAGTGGCTCGACCGGCCGTCCTGGGGCACCGCGGCAGTGGCAGCAGCACCCGCAACGCCGGCCGACCCGTCAGCGCCCGCTTCGGACGCGCCATCGGCCGCGCCATCGGCCGCAGCCTCGGCACCGGCCTCGGCAGCGCCTTCGGACGCCCCGACCACCGAGCCCAAGCCGGCCCAGGCCCAGGGTCAGCCGAAGACCGACGACGCCCAGCTGCCCGACGAGGACGACGACAACTGAGCGGACATGCGAAAAGCCCCTGATCCGAAGGGATCAGGGGCTTTTCTGAATGATTGTTCGGCGGCGTCCTACTCTCCCACAGGGTCCCCCCTGCAGTAC
>NZ_JBHZCY010000246.1:0-3636 GCF_042786665.1 Kitasatospora sp. NPDC059146
GGAGAGCCTGTGGGAGGCGAGGCTGTCCGAAGCGCGGGACTACTCGGTGGTCGCCGCCGAACTACCGGCGCTCACCTCGCGATTCCCGACCCGGGAGCGGTTCAGCTGGCTGCTGATGAAGGCCCTGTACCGGTCCGGTCGGCGGGCCGACGCGATCGACGCGTACCACCGGACCCGACGGACCCTGGCGGACGAGTACGGCGTGGACCCGGGCGCCGAGTTGCAGGAGCTGTTCGGCTCGATCCTGCGCGGCGACCCCGTCGCGGGCTGCGCATGAGCACGCCGCGACGATAGGCCCCCGACGACGGCCCGGTGGCGACGGCTGACACAGCCGTCGCCACCGGGTCCGCTTTTTCGCCACCTCAATGACATGCTCATGCAATTTCGCTTGCCTTGCAGGCAACTCACGCTCGCGACCCGGGTTCCGCCCGCACTCCAAGACTCCTCCAAGTGGACTCCAAGTCGACTCCAAGTCACTGCCAAGATCATCCTGGCAGGCTCTCGGTCAACCGAGCCGCTGGATCGAGATGAGGCGTCGGCAGCCCTCTCGCCCGAGCCGCTGGGTGGACAGCGACCGCACGCATGCGGCACGCGCAGTAGCCGTCCGCTCCGCCGGACCGGCGAGCACATCAGGACCACGAGGAAAGCCGAGTAGCCAGTGCCGCAGACGAGTTGTGAGCACGACCCGGTCGCCGTCGTCGGGCTGTCCGGCCCGACGCCCGGAGCCGACAGCGACCAGCAGGGCTACGACGGCCCTGACGGCGGCCCCGCGTTCTTCGGGCTTCCGGCCGCCCTGGCCGCCGAACTCGGCCCCGCGGACTGGAGGTTGTCGGAGCTCGCCTGGAGCGCGCTGGAGGACGCCGGGATCCTCCCCGCCTCGCTGCGCGGAAGCCGAACCGGTGTCTTCCTCGCACCGTCGTCGCCGGACCGATCGGCGCAGCAGTCACCGCAGCACTCGCCGGAGCGCCTTGCCGCCGTACTGGGCCTCCACGGCCCGCAGGCCGCTCCCGGACCGTCGGAAGCACCGGTGCAGGCCGCCGTCGCGCTCGCCGCGGAGGCGCTGCGCCGCGGGGAGTGCGACCTCGCCCTCGCCGGCGACGGCGGCACGGTCCTCGCCGTGCTCCGGCGGCTGCCCGACGCGCGACGCGACGGCGCCCGGGTCCTGGGTGTGGTCGCCTGCGGCCGACCCGCGTCCGGCCCGGGTGTCCTCGAACTGCTCGGCGCCGTACCGGCCGATCCCCCGGCAGCCCCCGGGGCACGGCCCGCCGCCCGGCCGCTCCTCGTCACGGAGCGCACACCCCTGGTCCTCTCCGCCCGCAGCGACGCCGCCCTGCGGGCCCAGGCGCAGGCGCTCCGCGAGCGGCTGGCGGCCGACCCGGGCCTCCGGCTCGCCGACGTCGGCCACTCGCTGTCCACCACCAGGACGGCGTTCGAGCAGCGCGCCGTCCTGGTCGCCGAGAACCGCGTGGACGCCCTGCACGGACTGCGGGCCGTCGCCGAGGGCGGGTTCGCGCCGTCACTCGTCCGCGGGACGGCGGACACCGGGCGCGGAGTCGTCTTCGTCTTCCCGGGCCAGGGCACGCAGTGGCGGGGCATGGCCCTCGACCTGCTGGAGTCCTCGGAGCTCTTCCGGGACCACATGAAGGCCTGTGAGGACGCCCTCGCACCGTACGTCCCGTGGTCACTGGCCGACGTGCTGCGCGAGGCCCCCGGCGCCCCCGCCCCGGTGGCGGTGGACGTCGTCCAACCCGTCCTGTTCGCCGTGATGGTCTCGCTCGCGGCGCTGTGGCGCGCCGCCGGCGTGGCACCGGCCGCCGTGGTGGGCGCCAGCCTGGGCGAGATCGCGGCCGCCCACGTCGCCGGTGCACTCACCCTGGAGGAGGCCGCCCAGGTCGTGGCGCTGTGGAGCCGGTCGCAGGCCGCCGCAGCAGGACAGGGCGATCTGGCCTCCGTCCTGCTGCCCCGCGAACAGCTGGCGCCACGGCTCGCCCGGTGGCAGGGCCGACTCGTCGTCGCCGGGACCAACGGCCCGCGATCCACCCTGTTCTCCGGTGACCGGGGGGCCGTGGACGAGCTGCTGGCCGAACTGGCAGCCGAGGGGGTGCGGGCACGACGTCTGAGCAACGGACTCGCCGCACACTCCCCCGCACTCGGCCTCGACCGCGACGGCATCCTCGACGGCCTCGCCGCGATCCGCCCGCGCAGCTCCGCCGTACCGTTCTACTCCTCCTCGACCGGCGGGCTCCTGGACACCGCGGCCCTGGACGCCGCGTACTGGCTGCGGAACATCACCAGCGAGATCCGCTTCGAGGACGCCACCCGCGCGCTGCTGGCCCACGGGCACCGGCTCTTCCTGGAGGTGAGCCCGCACCCCGGCCTCCTCGGCGGCCTCCAGGAGACCCTGGACGACGAGGGCCTGACGGGCGGCGCCGTCGTCGTCGGCACCCTGCGCCGCGACCAGGGCGGGGCGGACCGGTTCCTCAGCTCGATGGCCGAACTGCACGTCCGAGGGGCCGCACCGGACTGGGCGGCCGCCCTCGGCGGATCCGGCGCACAGCGGGTCCCGCTGCCGACGTACCCGTTCCGCGCCGCCCGCCCGGACACCGCACGACCGGACACCGCCCGCGCGGGCGCCGTCGACGCGACCGCCGACCGGGCCCGCACCGCACCACAGGACTGGGTCCGTGACCTCGTCCGCGCCGAGATCACCGCGCTGTGCGGCCACGCGGCGGCCGCCACCCCCGAGGACCGGCCGCTCCGGGACCTCGGGTTCGACTCCGCCATGGCCGTCGAGCTGCGCAACCGGCTCATGGCGGCGACCGGTCTGGCCCTGCCCCTCACCCTGCTCTTCGACCACCCGACGCCGAAGGCCCTGAACCGCCACCTGCTCGCCCGGCTCACCGGAGAGGACGACGCCCCGGAGGCGGAGGCGACCGCCGACGGACAGCCGCCGGCCGTCGGCCACGACGCGGCCGGCGAGCAGGAGCCGATCGCGATCGTCGCGATGGCCTGCCGGTTCCCCGGCGAGGTCCGCAGCCCCGAACAGCTCTGGCGGCTCGTGGCGGACGGCCGCGACGCCGTCTCCTCGTTCCCCGACAACCGGGGCTGGGAGCTGGACTCGCTGTACGACCCCGACCCGTCCCGCAGCGGCCACACGTACACCCGTCAGGGCGGCTTCCTGCACGACGCCGACCGGTTCGACGCCGCCTTCTTCGGGATCAGCCCGCGCGAGGCGCTGGCGATGGACCCGCAGCAGCGGCTGCTGCTGGAGAGCTCCTGGGAGGCGTTCGAGCGGGCCGGCATCGCGCCGGAGTCCCTGCGCGGCAGCCGGACCGGCGTGTACGTCGGCGCGATGACCCAGGACTACGGGGCCCGCATGCACGAGGCGAGCGACCTCGTCGAAGGGCACGTCCTGACCGGCACCACCGTGAGCGTCCTGTCCGGCCGGCTGTCGTACGTATTCGGCCTGGAGGGCCCGGCGATCACGGTGGACACCGCGTGCTCCTCCTCGCTGGTCGCACTCCACCTGGCCTGCCAGTCACTGCGCAGGGGCGAGTGCTCGACCGCCCTCGCCGGCGGCGCGGCGGTCATGGCCGCCCCCGGCATGTTCGTCGAGTTCAGCCGCCAACGCGGCCT
>NZ_JBHZCY010000247.1:0-3562 GCF_042786665.1 Kitasatospora sp. NPDC059146
CGCCACCCTACCCGGGCGTAGGGTCGGGCGGCCGCCCGGCTGACCGATCGGTCAGTCGGGCGGCCGAACCCGGGTGGGTGCCGGTGCCCGTGGCGCGGCTCAGGCCGCCGGCGGCACGACGGGCTGGGACTGGGTCGCGCAGTGGATGCCGCCGCCGCCCGCCGCGATGGCGTTGATCCGCACCGGGACGACGGTGCGGCCGGGGTACTCCGCCGCCAGGACCGCGCGGGCCGCGTCGTCGGCCGCGGCGTCCCCGATCTGGGGCATCAGCACGGCGCCGTTGGCGGTGTAGTGGTTGGTGTAGCTGGCCAGGAAGGACGAGCCGGTCCCGTCGATCTTCTGGTGGTCGGGGCCGGGCAGCTCGACGATCGTCAGCGGACGGCCCTTGGCGTCGGTGGCGCTCTGCAGCACCTGCTTGGCCTGCTGGTAGACGTTGACCCAGAGCGGGGCGGAGCCCGGCCCGGGCTTGTCGAGGATGACCCGGCCGGGCGCGCTGAACCGGGCCACGCAGTCGATGTGGCTGTCCGTGATGTCCTGGCCCGCCAGGCCGGCCACCCAGATCACCTTCTCCACACCGAGCGAGGACTTGAGCCGCTGCTCGACGTCGCCCTGGCTCAGCCCCGGGTTGCGGTTGGGGTTGACCAGTGAGCTGACGGTGGCGAGCAGGGTGCCCTGGCCGTCGGTCTCCAGTGAGCCGCCCTCGCCGGTGAAGGGCGCCTGGACGCGGTCGATCCGGTAGTGGGCGAGCAGCGCGGCGGCCGCCTTGGCGTCGTTGGCGAAGGCCTGCTCGTACTTGGTGCCGGTCTTGCCCCAGCCGTTGAAGTTGGTGTCCAGGCCGGCGACGGCGCCCGGGCCGACCAGGAAGGTCGGGCCGAAGTCCCGGATCCACAGGTCGTCGTTGGAGACCGGGAGGAAGGTGATGCCGTGGGAGAAGGGGATCGAGGCGGTGTTGCAGAGCGGGGTGGCAGCGGCCACCGACTCCGGGTTGATCACCATCACGACCGGCTCGAAGCGGGAGACCTCCTTGGCGAGGTTCGCGATGTCCGCCTGGACGGCGGGGAGTTGGGCGCCCCAGGCGGAGGTCGGTTCGGGCCAGGCCAGGAAGGTCCGGGCGTGCGGGTCGGTCTCGGCGGGCATCCGCAGCGTCGGCGCGGCGCCGGGGGCGGCGGCGGTGGCGGAGCCGTCGGCGGCGGGAGATCGCGGGGTGGTCCATCTGGGCCTCTCGCAATGGCCCAGGTCCAGACGTACAAGCTGCTCAGCATCGCCGAGATCGCCGACGAGCACGACGCGATCCTCGCGGCGATCGCCGACGGTGACACGGAGCAGGCGGACCGCGCGCTCGCCGTCCACCTGGACCGGGCGAGGGCGCGGCTGCGCGAGCGGATGGGCTAGTTCTCGGGAAGCCGCGGTCGGCCCGGCCGCCCGCGGGGGTTCAGTGCCGGGCCAGCTCCGTGTCGACGGCGCCGCGGAGCAGTCGGCGGGCGTGGTCGAGGCTCAGCGAGCCGCTGAGCCAGCGCACGCTGAGGCCCTCGGTCAGGGCGGTGAGCCGTTCGGCGGCGGCCGCGTGGGCGGGGGCGGTGCCGGTGGGGTCGGCGCGGGCGAGCAGTTCGGCCACGTCGTGCACCCAGGTGTGGGTGGAGCGGGCGAGTTCCTCGCGCAGGTCGGGTTCGAAGACGGCGGTGGCCCGCAGCTCGCCCCAGGCGGTGCTGTTCTCGCGGACCTCGGCGGTGTCCTGGAGTTCGCGCAGCAGGACCCGTTCCAGGTCGGTGCGCGGGTCCTCGGCCCGGGCGGCGGGCTCCTGGTCGGCGGTGTAGTGGTCGGCGCGGTCGCTGATGAACTCCAGCGTCCGGCGCAGGGTGCCGGCCCGGTCGGTGAAGTGGTAGTAGATCAGCGCGGTGGACACCCCGGCCTCGGCCGCGAGCTCGCCCATGCGCAGTCCGCGGATGCCGCGTCGGGCGATGACGCGGGTGGCGGCTTCGAGTATCGCTGTCCGACGGTCCGACATGAGCGGTCACTCTACCGGGATTCGGGCCGGCTCGTTACACAATCCTGACGAAAATTTCAGGACTCCCTTTCGAGGGCTCCCCGAGACCGGCTCCCTGGTCAGCGCGCCGCACTGCCCTGGTGTAGACCGGTGGTCCGGGGTCGGCCGGGGTGTTCCGAAGGTGACCGAAAGGTAACTGTCCCCCAGGGGCTTGACTGAATTTTCAGTGCGGTGAAGGATGCGGGGCAACCCCCACACCTCCCACCTCATGCAGGGAGCGTTTCTTGAACACCCCCACCCCCTCAAGAAGAAGCCTGCTCCGCTTCGGCGCGGCCGCCGTGCCGCTGGCCGCCCTCACCGCGGCCTTCCCGGCCGCCGCCCGGGCCGACGACGCCCAGGCGGCCACGGCCACGGCGACGGAATCGGCCACGGGATCGGCCACCGCCACCCCGCGGCTGCGGATGCCGGCCGAGAGCGACCGGCACGACCGCACCTTCATGGCCTGGCCCGCCCTCTCCTCGATCTGGGGCAACAAGCTCTCCGCGGTCCGCGACGACATCGCCCGGGTCGCCTACGAGATCTCCCGCTACGAGCCGGTCGTCCTGGTCGCGCGCCCCGCCCAGGCCGCGAGCGCCCGGTACTGGTGCGGCCCCGGCAGCACCTACGGCATCTCCGTCGTCGAGATCCCCAACGACGACCTGTGGATCCGCGACTTCGGCCCGACCTTCACGGTCGCGCCCGGCACCGTCGCCGGGGTCGACACCCACTTCAACGGCTGGGGCAAGACCGGTACCCCCTACTACCAGCCCTTCGCCGAGGACGCCGCGGTCGCGGCGAGCCTGCTCGCCGAGTACGGCGTCAGCCGCGTCAGCGCCTCCTTCACCGGCGAGGGCGGCGCCCTGGAGACGGACGGCCAGGGCACCCTGCTGGCCACCGTCAGCTCGCTGGTCAACCCGAACCGCAACCCGGGCATGACCCAGGACCAGGTCGAACAGGCCTTGAAGACCAGTCTCGGCCTGGACAAGGTGATCTGGCTGGCCGGTCTGGCCGGCCAGGACATCACCGACGACCACATCGACTGCCTGGCCCGCTTCACCTCCGCGGGCCGGGTCGTCCTCGACAAGCCCGGCCCCGGCACCGACCAGGTCTGGATCGACGTCTACCAGCAGGCCAAGCAGGTCCTGCAGAGCGCGACCGACGCCCAGGGCCGCGCCCTGACCGTGGTGGAACTGCCCGGCCCGGACCGCACCCTGATCCGCGGCCGCGGCAAGGACTTCCTGTCCAGCTACACCAACTTCTACGTCGCCAACGGGTCGGTGTTCGTGCCCCAGTTCGGCGACGGCTACGCCGACGGCCTGGCCTACACCATCCTCCAGGCCGAGTTCCCCGGCCGCGACGTCGTCCAGATCAACATCGACAACATCGCCTCCGGCGGTGGCGGCATCCACTGCGCCACCCAGTCCCAGCCCGCCGTACCGGCGGTCTAGGGCCTGTCCGGCGGATCTTGCCAGGCGCGCGACGCCGGGCATCCCGCCTGGACGCACGCCCGAATCGCCCAAGTACGTCCAGTACGAGGCC
>NZ_JBHZCY010000248.1:0-3496 GCF_042786665.1 Kitasatospora sp. NPDC059146
CCACCGACCAGCCGGAGGGCAGGACGCGCACCACCGTGCCGATGGTCGGCGCCCAGTGGCCGCCCAGCAGCTTGAAGAAGAAGGCGATCCCGAACCAGCCGGTGTTCAGGAACCCGCAGACCAGGCCGACCAGCAGCGCCGACAGCTCCCAGCCCAGCCGCGACCGGGCCACCCGGCCCAGGCCCTGCACGCCGAGCTTGGCGAGCACCACCACGAACAGCAGCTGGAGCAGCATGGCGGGCACCGCCACCAGCGCGGGCAGCGGCCCCAGCCCGGCGCCGAACACCACCAGCACGGCGAAGGCGACCAGGGCGACCGCCGGGGTGACGCCGACGAACGAGGCGGCCAGCAGGCCCAGCGCCAGCCGGCGCGGAGGCTGGGGCACCAGCGCGAAGTACGACAGCCGCAGGGTCGGGTCCCCGCCGGTGAGGGTCGGCCCGACCGCCCAGCCGACCGTCCAGACCAGCAGCACCAGGGCGATCGTGCCCACCCCGGCCTCCGGCGCCGGGAAGTCCACCAGGCCCAGCAGGGCCGTGCCCACCGCCACCAGGCCGCCGCACACCCCGCCCGCGATCAGGCTCGCCGCCCGCGGGCCGGACATCGACCGCCGCAGCACGGCCAGCTTCATCCCGGTCAGGACGACGACGGGGTTCGGCACGCCCCCGGGATCCGGCACGCCCCCGGACTTCACGACGCCAGCCACGACAGCCCCTCCTCCCCGCCGGTACGGGCGCCGACCAGCTCGACGAAGACGTCCTCCAGCCCCCGCCCGGCCCGCACCTCCGCCACCGGCCCGGCCGCCAGCACCCGGCCCCCGGCGATCACCCCGACGTGGTCGCAGAGCTGCTCCACCAGCGCCATCACGTGACTGGAGAACACCACCGACCCG
The DNA here is from genome assembly GCF_042786665.1 of Kitasatospora sp. NPDC059146. NCBI lineage: Bacteria > Bacillati > Actinomycetota > Actinomycetes > Kitasatosporales > Streptomycetaceae > Kitasatospora > Kitasatospora sp. NPDC059146. Next base: position 890 of record NZ_JBHZCY010000248.1, read on the forward strand.
CCCGAGGCGACGAAGCGCCGCAGGATCGCCCGGATCGTCGCCGCCGACACCGGGTCGACCGCCTCGAACGGCTCGTCCAGCACCAGCAGCCGCGGCGCGTGCAGCAGCGCCGTCGCCAGACCGATCTTCTTGCGCATCCCGGTCGAGTAGTCGATCACCGGGGTGTCCCCGGCCCCGTCCAGCTCCAGCACGGCCAGCAGCTCCGCCGCCCGCGCGTCCACCGTCGCCCCCGGCAGCCCGCGCAACCGCCCCAGGTAGTGCAGCACTTCGGGCCCGCTCAGCCGCTCCGGCAGCATCATCCCGTCCGGCAGCACCCCCACCAGCGCCTTGGCCCGCACCGGGTCGCTCCACACGTCGACCCCGAGGACCGCCGAACTCCCGGCGTCCGGCCGCAGCAGCCCGACCGCCATCGACAGCGCGGTCGTCTTCCCGGCGCCGTTCGGCCCGACCAGCCCGTAGAACGACCCGCTCGGCACCAGCAGGTCCACCCCGTCCACGGCCACGTGCGCCCCGAACCGCTTCCGCAGCCCCACCAACCGCAGCGCCGGCTGCACCGATCCCCGCACGACGACCTCCCCGTCCCACCACCACCCGCCCCGGAGGCGGCTCGTGACCGAATCTAGGGACACCGCCCCGCCCGCAGAATCCACCTGCCCCCCGAACAGGGGTGGGCCTGGCCCCACCCCTGGCGCGCCAGACGAAAAGGCGGTGCCCCGCCTCCCTGTTTCGGGGAGGCGGGGCACCGCCGGGTCACGCTCGGCCGCTCAGCACTGCACAGGCGAGGCGACCTTCTCCAAATTGAGGTCGATCCGTTCCTCGGCGTGTTGACCGTCCCGCTGGACGACCACCCGGTACGAGCCCTGGAGTTCCTGCGGAATGACGACGGTGTAGATCGTGCGTGGGATGCCCTCGACGCGGGTCGAGTAGGCAGCACGTGCCGGGAAGTCCCGGCCCTGACATACCAGGTGGTCGACCGACTCTCCGCTCGCGATGAGCGTCACCGCCCACGACGTCCGTCCGTGGGCACTGAACCGCCCGCCGCCCATGAAGATCTCGGCCCCGGGAACGTGCTGCGCCGGAATCGACGCGAGCGTCGCACACGTGGTGCTCGGACCGGCCACCGACGCGGTACAGATCTCGCCGGTCTTCTCGGTCTGCCAAATCAACTCCGTTCCGTAGCCGCCGTCGTACTCAGCCACCGAGAACGCTCCGCCCGCCGGCATCCGTCCGCCCTCCTCGGCCATCCGGACGACCTGGCGCTTGATGTCGTCCGGAAACGCCGGTCCAGGAGTGGCCCCCGCAGGATCCTTCACGGTCGGCGTCGGAACGACCGGCGGAGCGGAGGACGGCACGGCGGCAGCGGAGCCACCTCCTGTGACGTCCGGCGCCACCTCTCCCCGAGGGGCCCCGCTGCACGCGCAGGCTCCGAGCACCAAGCCCAGGAGAACGACACCGAACCTCACCACTGATCCTCTCACTTCGTCAGTCATCCTCTCCTCGACGGGGTTCCGCGCCGCCCTGGACGCGTGCCCAGGGCGGCGCGGAACTCCTACTTGTCGACAGCCTCGGCCGGCGCGTGGTCGTAGACGACCCGGTTCCAGCTGAGGAACTGGTAGGTGCCCCACTCCTTCGTGGTCACCGTGCCGTCCTCGTGATAGTAGGTGGTCACATAGTTCGTCCGACGGCCCAACGGCGAGAACCCGTACTCCTTGTCGGCCGGAATCTGAGCCGTGGTGTTGGTGGTCTCCTGGGTGGTAGTGCTCTTCCCGTCGGTCCTCGTATTGGTCTCCTCCTCGCCCCACTCGTAGTTGTACTCGATACTCCCCTCCGCGGTCGTCTTCGCGAATCCGAGCACGCTGCCTTCCACCGAGACCTTCGCTCCGGTCTTGATGTTCTGGTTGTTGCTCTTCTTCTTCGCGTACTGCTCGGACCACTGGGTCGCCTGGGTCGTGGAGGCACCGACCGAGACCGACAACGGTATGTTGCTCTTCTTCAGCTCCGCACCGATCTCGTAGTTGATCTGGTCGTCCGGTTGACCCTTCTGCACCGTCGAATGGCCGACGACACCAGCCCCTCCAACGGGAACCTGACTCTCCGTGTAGGCGTTGGGATGCGGCTTCGAAAGCGCCCTCTTGACGAACTCGACGTAACCCGCCTTGCGGATCGGTTCCGCCCTCTTGATCTCGGCCACGATCCGCTGGTAGTTCGGGCCGTCCTGGGTCGTGTCGACCTTGGTACCCATGTTGGAGCACTTGGCGAAGCCGGTCGCGCACTCCTCGAGCGCCATGCCGGTGGGGTCCGTCTTGTTCACCGGGTCGTTGTTGCTGTACGCGTAGGCGTTCCACTGCTGCGGGTCGTCGGCCAGCATCAGCGGGTCCGGGCTGAGGAAGCGGCCGGTGCTGGGCTGGTACTGGCGGGCGCCCAGGGTGGTGAAGCCGGTCGCGTCGTCCTTCAACCCGTTGACGAAGCCCTTGTCGCCGGCCCACGAGGTGCCGCTGCCGGAGCCGCGGAGGACGCCGAAGGGGTCGGTCCAGCGGCGGTTGACGTCGGTGGTCGCCGAGTCGATCGACAGGGTGCCGGTGCCGTGCTGGTCGGCCAGCTGGTAGG
>NZ_JBHZCY010000249.1:0-3474 GCF_042786665.1 Kitasatospora sp. NPDC059146
GCTCAGCGGCGGCTCTGCGGCGACGGCTCAGCGGCTCAGCGGCGGCTCAGCGGAAGCGGCGCAGCCGGAGGCTGTTGCCGACCACGAAGACCGAGGAGAAGGCCATCGCCGCCCCGGCGATCATCGGGTTGAGCAGGCCCGCGGCCGCCAGCGGCAGGGCGGCGACGTTGTAGCCGAAGGCCCAGAACAGGTTGCTCTTGATGGTGCCGAGGGTCCGGCGGCTGAGCCGGATGGCGTCGGCGGCGGCCAGCAGGTCGCCGCGGACCAGGGTGAGGTCGCCGGCCTCGATCGCGGCGTCCGTCCCGGTGCCCATCGCCAGGCCCAGGTCGGCCTGGGCGAGCGCGGCCGCGTCGTTGACGCCGTCCCCGACCATCGCCACGACCCGGCCCTCGGCCTGCAGCCGCTTGACGGTGTCGACCTTGTCCTGCGGCATGACCTCGGCGATCACGTGCTCCGGGGCGATGCCGACCTCGGCGGCGACCGCCTCGGCGACCGCCCTGTTGTCACCGGTCAGCAGCACCGGGGTGAGCCCCAGGGCCCGCAGCTTCGCGATGGCCTCGGCGCTGGTCGGCTTGACCGCGTCCGCCACCTCCAGGACGGCCCGGGCCTCGCCGTCCCAGCCGACCGCGATCGCGGTGCGACCGGCCGACTCGGCCGCGCGCTTGGCCTCGGCGAGGCTCTCCGGCAGGTACTGCGACCACTCGTTGAGCAGCGCCTCCCGGCCGGCCAGCACCGCACGGCCGTCCACCACACCCTGGACGCCCAGGCCGGGCACGTTCTCGAAGCCCTCGACGGCGGGCAGTTCACCGGCCCTGGCGGCGGCGGTGGCGATGGCCCGGGCGATCGGGTGCTCGGAGGCGTGCTCCAGGGCGCCGGCCAGGCGCAGCACCTCGGCCTCGGTGACGCCCTCGGCGGTGTGCACGGCGAGCAGGGTCATCTGGCCGGTGGTGACGGTGCCGGTCTTGTCCAGGACGATGGTGTCGACCTTGCGGGTGGACTCCAGGACCTCCGGGCCCTTGATGAGTATGCCGAGCTGGGCGCCGCGGCCGGTGCCGACCAGCAGGGCGGTCGGGGTGGCCAGGCCGAGGGCGCACGGGCAGGCGATGATCAGCACGGCGACGGCTGCGGTGAAGGCGGCGGTCCAGCCCTCGCCGGTGCCCAGCCAGTAGCCGAGGGTGGTCACCGCCAGGGTGATCACGATCGGCACGAAGACCGCGGAGATCCGGTCGGCGAGGCGCTGGGCGGCGGCCTTGCCGTTCTGGGCCTCCTCGACCAGCTTGGCCATCCGGGCGAGCTGGGTGTCGGCGCCGACCCTGGCGGCCTCGACCACCAGCCGGCCGCCCGCGTTGACGGTCGCACCGGTGACGGCGTCCCCGACCCCGACCTCGACCGGGACGGACTCGCCGGTCAGCATCGAGGCGTCCACCGCGGAGGCGCCCTCGACCACGGTGCCGTCGGTCGCGATCTTCTCACCGGGCCGCACCACGAAGCGGTCCCCCACGGCGAGTTCGGCGATCGGGATCCGCACCTCGGCGCCGCCGCGCAGCACCGTCACGTCCTTGGCGCCCAGTTCCAGCAGCGCCTTGAGAGCGGCACCGGCGGTGCGCTTGGAGCGGGCCTCGAAGTAGCGACCGGCCAGGATGAAGGCGGTGACGCCGGCCGCCGCCTCCAGGTAGATGTTCGAGGCGCCGTCGCTGCGGGCGATGGTGAACTCGAAGCCGTGCCGCATGCCCGGCATCCCCGCGTCACCGAGGAACAGCGCCCACAGCGACCACAGGAACGCGGCGCCGGTACCGAGCGAGACCAGGGTGTCCATGGTCGCGGCGCCGTGCCGGGCGTTGGTCCAGGCCGCGCGGTGGAACGGCCAGGCGGCGTAGGTGACGACCGGGGCGGTGAGGGTGAGCGAGAGCCACTGCCAGTTGTCGAACTGCAGGGCCGGCACCATCGCCATCGCGATCACCGGGACGGCCAGGGCGACGGCGGTGAACAACCGCTGGCGCAGCGGCGCCAGTCCGTCGGCGGGCTCGCCCGGCTCGGCGTCCTCGCCGCCGGCGGCGGCCGGGGGCCTGGGCAGTGCGGCGGTGTAGCCGGTGGCCTCGACGGTGGCGATCAGGTCGGCCACCTCGACCTCGCCCTCGAAGGTGACCTTCGCCTTCTCGGTGGCGTAGTTGACGCTGGCCGCGACGCCGTCCATCCGGTTGAGCTTCTTCTCGATCCGGGCGGCGCACGAGGCGCACGTCATTCCGCCGATCGAGAGTTCCACCTCCGTGGAGGCGGGTGCCTGCGTGGTCATCGTTGCTCCTCGTGACAGTTGTTCCGCCTGGTCCGTCCGGCCGGGCCGTCATACCCTGGAGGGGTATCGGGCGGTGCCGGGTTCATTTATACCCCTGGGGGGTAGGGAGGGCAAGCCCTGGGCCATACCCCCCATGGGTATTTTTTCGAAGCGGGATCGGCTTGACCTGATACCCCCATGGGGTATTCACTCAGGGCACTCCTTCCCCTTCACCCCGACCGAGGAGAACCCCGCCGTGAACACCGCCCTGCGCATCACCGCCTTCACCACCGGCCTCTCCGCCGCCTTCGGCCTCGCCCTCGGCGTCGGCCACGCCACCGGCACCGGCACCGGCACCGCCGTGACCAGGCCCGCCGCCCACGCCGGACACGACGCAGGGGGCGGGCCGGCCGACCCCGACCGCCTCCCCGGCGGCCTCCAGGTCTCCGAACGCGGCTACACCCTCAGCCTCGACCAGCCCTTCGTCACCGCCGGCTCCCCCACCGACCTGCGCTTCCGCATCCTCGGCACGGACGGCGAGCCCGTCACCGCCTACCAGCAGCAGCACGAGAAGGAACTCCACCTGATCGTCGCCCCGCGCGACCTCTCCACCTTCCAGCACCTGCACCCCGTCCTCGCCGCCGACGGCACCTGGAGCGCCCCCACCGCCCTCCCCGCCGCCGGCGAGTACCGGGTGTTCGCCGACTTCACCCCCGCCGGAGCGAGCGAGGGCCTCACCCTCGGCGCCGACCTCCACGCCGCCGGCGACCTGCGCCCCGCCCGGCTGCCCGACACCGGCCGGACCGCCACCGTCGACGGCTACACCGTCACCCTCGGCGGCGACCTCACCCCCGGCCGCAGCAGCCACCTCACCCTGGACGTCAGCAAGGACGGCGCCCCGGTCACCGACCTCCAGCCCTACCTCGGCGCCTACGGCCACCTGGTCGCCCTGCGCGCCGGCGACCTCGCCTACCTCCACGTCCACCCGGACACCACCACCCCGGGCCCCGGCATCGGCTTCACCACCACCGCCCCGAGCGGCGGCAGCTACCGGCTCTTCCTCGACTTCCGGCACCAGGGCACCGTCCGCACCGCCGCCTTCACCGTGACGGCCGACGGCAGCGCGGCGCCCGCCCCCGCGGCGACCACGGCGACCACCGCGACCCAGGAGCCGGCCGCCGGCCACCAGCACTGAACAGCCC
>NZ_JBHZCY010000250.1:0-3380 GCF_042786665.1 Kitasatospora sp. NPDC059146
CGGTTTTATTACTGGGGGGGGGGGGCGGGGGGGTGGGGCGGGGGCCCCGCGCCCGGGCGGGCGGGGGCCCCTTACCCCCCCCCCCGCCCGGGGCCCACGCCCGTCGGCATTTCGGTGGGAATATTTTCGGTCCGAGTCGGAGTAGAGTGTGGCTCTGCTGGGAACAGGGCTTCCCCTTCCGGCGGTGGGTGCTTCGCCGGAGCCCGTCCGGGCGCTGAGACCGGCCCGGGGCCCGGGCGGTGAAACATGTCAGGCAGATGTCAGAATTCCTGCAGGCATTTGAGTAATTCGTCCGCTATGTCCGGCGCTAATTGCCGATTTCCTCCCGGTTTGTTCGCTCTTGTCTCTCGACGGAGCTGCGGAATTCCCGGCGGCGGACCCTGTTGCAGAGGGCGTCGATCCGGATACATTCAGCGGCGGTCGACGTAATCAACCGCTCACGGAAGCCGTCCGGCGCCCCCGTGCGGAGGATTGCGGCGTGCACGGCTGCGTCCAGGGGGGGTTCCCCGGGCCGGCCTTCAAACCAGACCCGGGCCCGCGACCTGCTGGCCCGTGAAGGGCCAGCACAGCACTAGGGGAGTTCGGAATGGCTCAGGGCACCGTCAAGTGGTTCAACGCGGAGAAGGGCTACGGCTTCATCGCGGTCGACGGTGGTGCGGACGTCTTCGTCCACTACAGCGCGATCCAGATGGACGGCTACCGCACCCTCGAGGAGGGCCAGCGGGTCGAGTTCGAGATCTCCCAGGGACAGAAGGGCCCGCAGGCGGACATGGTCCGCGCGGCGGTCTGACCTCTTCCGGAACCCAGGAGCTCGGCGCGGCCCACGGCTGGTGACCACTCGCTTCTCGACGGGCCCGTACGACACGCGTCGTACGGGCCCGTTCGCGTTCCCGCGCCGGGCCGTCCGGGGTGCCGGGCGGGGGCGGGCGGAGGTGGGCGGCGGCTCGCGGGTCGGCCGTGGGGCTTGCACTCGACCACCCGGAGTGCTAATCATTGGCGTTAGCACTCACAGTGTGAGAGTGACAGCGGACCGGGTCGGTGAGGCCCCCGGGAGCGGCAGGGGAATGGACCTCCGCACACCAGGGCCGTCCGTCGCGGGCACCCCTTGGTCCGAGCAGTCGACCGTGTCCCGGAGGACCACTTCTGATGGCCAAGATCATCGCCTTTGATGAGGAAGCTCGCCGCGGCCTTGAGCGTGGCATGAACCAGCTCGCCGACGCGGTGAAGGTCACGCTCGGCCCCAAGGGCCGCAACGTCGTGCTGGAGAAGAAGTGGGGCGCCCCCACGATCACCAACGACGGTGTCTCCATCGCCAAGGAGATCGAGCTCGAGGACCCCTACGAGAAGATCGGCGCGGAGCTCGTCAAGGAGGTCGCCAAGAAGACGGACGACGTCGCGGGTGACGGCACCACCACCGCCACCGTGCTCGCCCAGGCCCTGGTTCGCGAGGGTCTGCGCAACGTCGCCGCCGGCGCCAACCCGATGGCCCTCAAGCGCGGTATCGAGAAGGCCGTCGCCGCCGTCTCGGACCAGCTGCTGGCCCAGGCCAAGGACGTGGAGACCAAGGAGCAGATCGCCTCCACCGCCTCCATCTCCGCCGCTGACACCCAGATCGGCGAGCTCATCGCCGAGGCCATGGACAAGGTCGGCAAGGAAGGCGTCATCACCGTCGAGGAGAGCAACACCTTCGGTCTGGAGCTCGAGCTCACCGAGGGCATGCGCTTCGACAAGGGCTACATCTCCGCCTACTTCGCCACCGACCTGGAGCGCATGGAGGCGACGTTCGAGGACCCGTACATCCTCATCGCCAACTCCAAGATCGGCTCGGTCAAGGACCTGCTCCCGCTGCTGGAGAAGGTCATGCAGAGCGGCAAGCCGCTCGTCATCATCGCCGAGGACGTCGAGGGCGAGGCCCTGTCGACCCTGGTCGTGAACAAGATCCGCGGCACCTTCAAGTCCGTCGCCGTCAAGGCCCCGGGCTTCGGCGACCGCCGCAAGGCCATGCTCGGCGACATCGCCATCCTCACCGGTGGCACCGTGATCTCCGAGGAGGTCGGCCTCAAGCTGGAGAACGCCGGCATCGACCTGCTGGGCACCGCCCGCAAGGTGGTCATCACCAAGGACGAGACCACCATCGTCGACGGTGGCGGCGACAGCGACCAGGTCGCCGGCCGCGTGAACCAGATCCGCGCCGAGATCGAGAACAGCGACTCGGACTACGACCGCGAGAAGCTCCAGGAGCGCCTCGCCAAGCTGGCCGGCGGCGTGGCCGTCATCAAGGCCGGCGCGGCCACCGAGGTGGAGCTCAAGGAGCGCAAGCACCGCATCGAGGACGCCGTCCGCAACGCCAAGGCCGCCGTCGAGGAGGGCATCGTCGCCGGTGGTGGCGTCGCGCTGCTGCAGGCCGGTGTCGCCTTCGACAAGCTGGAGCTGGAGGGCGACGAGGCCACCGGTGCCAACATCGTCAAGGTCGCGCTGGAGGCCCCGATCAAGCAGATCGCGACCAACGCCGGCCTGGAGGGTGGCGTCGTGGTGGAGAAGGTGCGCAACCTCCCCGCCGGTCACGGCCTGAACGCCGCCACCAACGAGTACGTCGACCTGGTCGCCGCGGGCATCATCGACCCGGCCAAGGTCACCCGCTCCGCGCTGCAGAACGCCGCCTCCATCGCGGCGCTGTTCCTCACCACCGAGGCCGTCATCGCCGACAAGCCGGAGAAGGCCGCCGCGGCCGCCGGCGGCGGCATGCCGGGCGGTGACATGGACTTCTGATCCTGATCGGACTCCGATCGGATCGGCTGATCCTCGTCCGCGTGGGCGGTTCCCTTCGGGGGGCCGCCCACGCGGCGTTTCCGCCCCGGGGCGTTCCGGCTCCGGGGCGTTGCGGTCCCGGATCCGTTTTGAAGCCACGGGCGGGCCGCGGAGAATGGACGGATGGCTTCCGACGACATCGAGACCGCCCTGCACAACGCCCGGGCCCAGATCCTGGCCGACCTCACCGCGCGGGACGTGGCGGACGCCGCCGTCGTCTCGCTGGTGGAACAGGCCGTCACCCACCGCCGCTGGTGGCTGGAGCAGTGGCCGGACGGCACCGAGTACGTGCTCGGGCTGGTCGCCCAGGACGTCCAGGACGCGCTGCTGGAGGCGTACGGCCGGTGGCCGCTGTGCACCGGCTGCGCGGCCGACGGGGACCCGCACGCGCTGAGCGTGGAGCCCGAGCTGGGGCCGGAGCCGCACTGGGTGTGCGGCAAGCAGGGGGCCGTGGTGGCGCCGGTGGGGGAGCTGGGTTAGGGCCTGTCCGGCGGATCTTGGCAGATCAGCGCGCGGCGTTGGGCGCCCGGCTGGGCGTGCGCCCGAGTCGGCCTCGTACTGGACGTACTTGG
>NZ_JBHZCY010000251.1:0-3374 GCF_042786665.1 Kitasatospora sp. NPDC059146
GACATGGGCTCCTCCGACCTCGCCGTACCCCGCAAGCAGTCCATCGCCGACTGCGCCACCGCCCTCGGCCCGAACGCCCGCTACTACAGCAGCGCGGACACCGTCGCCGACATCGACCTGCTGCGCCAGGCCCTCGGCGACCGGCGGATCACCCTGGACGGCGTCTCCTACGGCACCTTCGTCGCCGAGCGCTACGCCCTCGCCCACCCGGCGCACGTCGACCGGCTGGTGCTCGACTCGGTCGTGCCGCAGGGCGGCTACGACCCGATGGACCTGATCGCGCTGCCCGCCACCGCCCGGGTGCTGCGCACCGCCTGCCAGGCCACCGGCTGCACCACCGACCCGGCCGCCGACCTCGCCACCACCGTGCAGAAGTACGGCAACGGCGCGCAGATCCTGGACGCGCTCACCAGCTACGAGTTCGCGGACCCCAACTACGGCGGGGTGCCGGAAGCCCTGCACGAAGCGGCCGGCGGCAACCCGCAGAAGCTCCAGTCCTTCATCGACGACGTCCACAAGAACGACGCCGCCCCGGCCGAACTGCTCAGCCAGGGCCTGCACGCCGCCACCCTGTGCGCCGACGGGCGCTACCCGTGGGGCTCCTCGGACACCCCCGTGGCGGGCCGGGCGGCCGCGCTGGAGCGGACCCGGAAGAACCTGACGGCCGAGCAGACCTGGCCGTACGACCCGGCGACCGCGACCGGCCTCGGCAGCCTGCTGGTCTGCCTGGACTGGCCGCGCGAGCAGGTGCCGCCGCTGCCGCCGGCACACCGCAAGCTGCCGAACGTGCCGGTGCTGCTGCTCGGCGGGGACCGGGACCTCTCCACCCCGTACGAGTGGCTGTACCAGCAGGCGAAGCTGACGCACGACCCGCAGGTCGTGATCGTCCCGGGGGCGGCGCACTCGGTGCAGACCCGGGCGGCCAACCCGGCGGGGCGGCAGGCGGTCTACGACTTCCTGCTCAAGTAGCCGGTTCCCGCTCAAGGAGGTGGTTCCTGCTCAAGGAGCCGGAAGGCGGCGGGCCGTTCCGCACAGGGGACGGAACGGCCCGGCGCCGCCTCAGAGTTCGGAGGAGTCCCAGCCGTCGTCCGGGAGGGACGGGTCGGGCCCCGGGCAGTCGACGTGGTCCCAGCCCCACATCATCACCTTGTACAGCATCCAGTCCGCGAGCGGCGGGTCCTCCCGGTTCTCGCGGTCGGTGAGGATCAGGGCCACCCAGACGTCCTCGACGGGCGAGAACTCCAGGGTCCGCTGGTCGGGCAGGTTCTCGTACTCCACCGTCCGCCAGGTGCAGCCCGCCGCGGTGAGTGCGGCGGTCAGCTCGGACTCGACGACGGCGGTCCGGTAGGTCCGCGTCCCGCCGCCGTCCACGGGGAGTTCGAGTTCGCCCTGCCAGGTCGCCAGGGACACCGAACGGAGCTGCCGGCAGTGGCAGAACACCGTGAGCGCGTCGCCGAAGCCGAAGGCGTGTGGCCAGCGGCCCTCGCGGTGGATCCGGCCGCCGTCCCACGGGGCGCCGTAGCGGGCGGAGAGCTCGGACAGCCGGGCGCCGTAGCGCAGTTCACCGAGGGCGCCGGTGGCGAAGAACCGGGTGAGCCGGTCGAGGAAGTCCGTCACCCCAGGCACCCGCGCACCGCCTCGATCAGCCGGTTGGCGCGGGCGTCGCCGTGGCCGATCATCCGGTTCGCGACGTAGCCGAAGCCGACGCCGAACTCGTCGTCACCGAAGGCGAACTGGCCGCCGGCGCCGTCGTTGCCGAAGCTGCGCGCGCCGAGCAGCGGGCGGAACCCGGCGGAGTCCAGCAGCAGGCCGGAGCCCCAGCGGGCGCCCATGTCGAAGCCCAGGAAGCCCTGGCCGGAGGAGACTTCGCGCACCGCGTCGGTCACGGTGTCGGCGGAGAGCAGTCGGGGGCCGCCGTCCAGGCCGGTGGCCGCGGCCGCGTACAGGCCGGCCAGTCCGGTGGCGGAGGCGACCGCGCCCGCGCCGGGCAGCTCGATCGCGTGCAGGGCCGGGTCGTTCCAGCCGTGCGGCACGTCCAGACCGGGGAAGACCAGGGCGCCGTTCATGGTGACGATCCGGGTGAGCAGGTGCTCGGGGCCGGGCATCGGGCGGCGGCCCTCGGCCTCCACCAGCCGGGCCAGGCGCGGGAGTTCGCTCTCCGGCAGGCCGATCCACAGCGGCAGGCCGAGCGGCCCGGCGATCTCCTCGCGCAGGAACGCGCCCGGGGTCAGGCCGGTGATCCGGCGGATCACCTCGCCGACGGCGAAGCCGAACACGTGGCCGTGGTACTCGTAGGTGGTGCCCGGCTCCCAGAGCGGCTGCTGGGCCTCGATCGCGCGGATCACCGGATCCCAGGCGGCGACCTCCTCGAACGGGAGCACCGCGTCCAGGGCCGGGATGCCCGCCCGGTGGCCGAGGATCGTCCGGACGGCGACGTCCTGCTTGCCGTGGCGCGCGAACTCGGGCCAATAGCGGGCGACCGGGGCGTCCAGGTCGAGGCGGCCCTGCTGGGCGAGCAGCAGGGCGCTGATGCTCACCGCGCCCTTGGCGCAGGAGAACACCGGGACGACGGTGTCCTGCGTCCAGGCCCGGCCGGTCCGCTGGTCGGCGGTGCCGCCCCACAGCTCGACCACCTTGCGGCCGCCGACGAAGACCGTGACGGCGGAGCCGAGTTCGGGGAAGTCCGCGAAGTTGCCCGCGAAGGCGTCGGCGACGGCGCCGAAGCGCTCGTCGACCCAGCCCTGGTAGTCCTGCATGGTGTACCGCCCCGTTCCGCGTGCTCCAAGATCGTTGACCGGACCACGGTACGGCGTCAGGACGGTCGGGACGAGGGGATTTCCCCGGGTCGGGGAGGGTGGGGCGGATGGGGCGGGCGGGCCGCCCGAGGGCCGTTCGGCGGGTGGTCAGCGGGCCGTGGGCGGGCCGGCGGCGGGCCGTTCGGCTCAGTCCGCGGCGGGGTCGTACAGCGGCAGGAAGTTGACCACCGGCTCCTCGTACGGGTGGGCGGCGCGCACGGCCGCCAGCACGGCGGCGGCCTGCTCCCGCTCGCAGGAGGACTCCACCCGGCACTCCTCGGCCCGTTCCACCTCGCCGGCCGTGCCCAGGTGGGGCCGGGCGGCGGCGGAGGGCAGCCAGGTGCCGGTGACCCGCCAGACGCTGGCGCAGCGGGAGTACTCGCCGATCCGGCCGGCGCCGGCGGCGTGGAGGGCGTCGACGACCTGCTCGACGTGGCTCTCCGGGACGGATATCTCGATCTTGAGGCGGGACATGCCGGGGACTCTAGTGTCCTGAGTCTGGAATTCGCTTCAGATATCCGGCGAGGCGTTCGAGGATCTCGTCGGCGGTCTTGGTCCAGATGTAGGGCTGCGGGTCGG
>NZ_JBHZCY010000252.1:0-1518 GCF_042786665.1 Kitasatospora sp. NPDC059146
CTGCTGCCCGCGCTGACCGCGACCGCCCCGGCCGAGCCCGCCCCGCCGCCGTGCCGCCCGCCCTGCCCGGCGGAGCTCGGCCCGGTCCGCACCCCGCCCCCGCCGGCCGGCTCCCGGCTGCGCCCCGCCGCGCTCGGCCACGGGCTGGGCCTGGCCGCGCTGCTGCTGCTCCCGCTGGCGGCGCCGGGCCGGGACCGGCCGCTGGCCGCCGCCCTGGTGCTGGCCGCGGCGGTGTCGGCGGGCTCGGCGGAGCGGGCGGCCCGCTGGTACCGGCAGGTCGGCCGGGGGCACCTGGGGGCCGCCCGCACCCTGGCCGAGTTCCGGGCCCGGATGCGCCCGGTGCTGCCGGTCGCGGTCGCGCTGCACCTGGCCGTGCTCGCGGTGCTCAGCTACGCCGCGCTGGCGGTCCTCGCGGTGGTCGCGCCGCGCCCCGGGCCCGGCCACGGCGGCGGCCTGCTGCACCTGGCCGCCGAGCGGGCCGGCCCCGCGGCGTGGGCGGCGCAGGGCGTGCTGGGCCTGCTGCTGGTGCTGCCCGCGCTGCTGGCGCGCTGCGGCCGGACGACGGCCGCCGCGCTGGGTGCGCTGGCCGGGCCCGTCGCGACGGCGGTGCCGCTCGCCCTGGGCCGCCCCTGGCCGTCGGCCGTCCTGCTGGGCGGCGGCGCGGTCGCGGTGGTGCTGCTGGCCCACGGCTGGGCGCTGCTCGGCCGGGCCGGCGCGCACCGCTGACCCTCCGGTCGGAGCTTCCAGCTCTTCCGGACCTTTCGGACTTCTCAGACCCGTCAGATCTCGTTCGCTGTATTTCAGTCCGCCAGGTCGTCCCCGACCTCGCTTCGTGGAAGGACGCCCCCGATGAGGGTGCTGCTGCTGGGCGCCGACGGCTTCATCGGCCGCCGGGTGACCGATCGTCTGCTGATGGACCAGGAGTTGCAGGTGACGGTGCTCGGCCGGCGCGACTCGGCCGACATCCGCTTCGACCTGACCGCCGGGAGCCCGGGCGCCCTGGCCCGCTTCCTGGACGCGGTCGCGCCGCAGGTGGTGATCAACTGCGCGGGTGCCACCTACGGCAGCTCGCGGACCCTGATCCGGTCGAACACGCTGGCCGTCGCGACCGTCTGCGAGGCGATCCGGCGCAGCCGGGAGCCGGCCCGGCTGGTGCACGTCGGCTCGGCCGCCGAGTACGGGCCGGTGCCCGGCGGGGTGCCGGTGTCCGAGCAGGCCGAGCCGCGGCCGGTCGGCCCGTACGGGGTCTCCAAGCTGGCCGGGACGGAGCTGGTGCTGGCCTCCGGGCTGGACGCGGCGGTGCTGCGGGTGTTCGACGTGGTGGGCCCGGGGGCGCCGACCGCCTCGCTGTTCGGGCGCCTCGCCGAGGGGCTGCGGCGGGCGCTGGAGCGGGACGAGAACCAGGTGCGGATGCCGGACCTGTCCGGATACCGGGATTTCGTGGACGTGCGGGACGTCGCCCGGGCGATCCTGGGGGCGGCGGTCTCGGCCGCCCCCGGGGTGATCAAGGTGGGCAGC
>NZ_JBHZCY010000252.1:1528-3330 GCF_042786665.1 Kitasatospora sp. NPDC059146
GGTCCGGGCCTCGGGCTTCGAGGGGTCGATCGTGGAGGAGAACCGGCAGGTCCTGCTGCCCGCGCAGGCCGCCGGCCCTGCCGGCGACCACCTGCCGGGGCACGGCCACCACGCGTCCGGGCCGTACCTGCCGGGCCATCGGGCGGAGGGGCACCGGCCGGAGGGCCGGCCCGCCCCGGGGGAGCCGGTGCCGTGGCGGCAGGCGGACGTGCGGACCGCCCGGGACCGTCTCGGCTGGCGGACACAGGTGCCGCTGGAGGAGTCGCTGGGGGACGTCTGGCTGGAGACGGCCTGCCGGGTGTGAGGGGGCGCGGGGGCGTCCGGCGGGCGGTTCCACGATCCGGCGCGGCCCGTCTCGCCCATCGGACGAGCTGTCTCGGAATACCGGTGGGGCATGACACTGTTGGCCTAGAGAGCCACCTGAGTGGCGGTGCAACAACCCCGTCCGAGGCTGGCCCCGGCCGCCTGAACAAGAGACCCATCGGAGTCCCCGTGTCGTTGCCACCCCTGGTAGAGCCGGCCGACGAGCTCACCGTCGACGAGGTCCGCAGGTACTCCCGCCACCTGATCATCCCGGACGTCGGGATGGCCGGGCAGAAGCGGTTGAAGAACGCCAAGGTGCTCTGCGTCGGCGCCGGCGGCCTCGGTTCGCCCGCGCTGATGTACCTGGCCGCCGCCGGTGTCGGCACGCTGGGCATCGTCGAGTTCGACGTGGTCGACGAGTCGAACCTGCAGCGCCAGATCATCCACGGCCAGGCCGACATCGGGCGCTCCAAGGCGGAGTCCGCGCGCGACTCGGTGCAGCAGATCAACCCGTACGTCGAGGTGGTCCTGCACGAGGAGCGCCTGGACAACTCCAACGTGATGGAGATCTTCTCCGGCTACGACCTGATCGTGGACGGCACGGACAACTTCGCCACCCGCTACCTGGTGAACGACGCCGCGGTGCTGCTCGGCAAGCCGTACGTGTGGGGCTCGATCTACCGCTTCGACGGCCAGGCCAGCGTGTTCTGGGCCGAGCACGGCCCCTGCTACCGCTGCCTCTACCCGGAGGCCCCGCCGGCGGGCATGGTCCCGTCCTGCGCCGAGGGCGGCGTGCTGGGCGTGCTCTGCGCGTCCATCGGCTCGATCCAGGTGAACGAGGCGATCAAGCTGCTGGCCGGGATCGGCGACCCGCTGGTCGGCCGGCTGATGATCTACGACGCCCTGGAGATGAACTACCGCCAGGTGAAGGTCCGCAAGGACCCGGACTGCGCGGTCTGCGGCGAGAACCCGACGGTCACCGAGCTGATCGACTACGAGGCCTTCTGCGGCGTCGTGTCGGAGGAGGCGCAGGCCGCCGCCGCCGGTTCGACCATCACCTCGAAGCAGCTCAAGCAGTGGCAGGACGACGCGGAGGACATCTACCTCATCGACGTCCGCGAGCCCGGTGAGTACGAGATCGTCAACATCCCCGGCGCGGTGCTGATCCCGAAGAACGAGTTCCTCATGGGCGACGCCCTGGAGAAGCTGCCGCAGGACCGGAAGATCGTGCTGCACTGCAAGTCGGGCGTGCGCTCGGCCGAGGTGCTGGCCGTGGTCAAGGCCGCGGGCTTCGCCAACGCCGTCCACCTGGGCGGCGGCGTGCTCGGCTGGGTGAACCAGGTCGAGCCGCACAAGCCGGTCTACTAGGCCGCCGGCCGGACAGACGCGTCAGGGGCCCCACCGCTCGGCGGTGGGGCCCCAGACGCGGCCGCGGGCGCCCCGCGCAGGGCGCGTGCCGGCGCTGCAGCACGGTGTAGGCGCTCCAGCCCCGCCGCACC
>NZ_JBHZCY010000253.1:0-3017 GCF_042786665.1 Kitasatospora sp. NPDC059146
GGGGGGGTTTTTTTTTTTTAACCCGCCCGGGGGGGGGGGGGGGGGGGCCGCCCCCCCCCCCCCGGCCCCCTCGGCAGGTGGGGACGGGCCGTCACCGGTGTGCCGGATTGACAAGCACCCTTGCCGTCCCGGCGAATAGCAGGCATGGCCGACGAAGAGTTCGAGAACGTCCTCACCACGGTGGGCCCGCGGTTGCGGGCCCTGCGCAGGGAGCGCGGCACCACGCTCGCCAAGCTGGCCGCGGCGACCGGGATCTCGCTCAGCACGCTGTCCCGTCTGGAGTCCGGGCAGCGCAAGCCGACCCTGGAGCTGCTGCTGCCGCTGGCCCGGGAGTACCGGGTGCCGCTGGACGAACTGGTCGGTGCCCCGGCCACCGGGGACCCGAGGATCCACCCGCGCCCGGTGACCAGGAACGGCCAGACCGTCGTCCCGCTCACCCGCCACCTCGGTGGTCTGCACGCGTACAAGCACATCGTGCCGCCGGGCCGGAACGCCGGGCCGGAGCTGGAGTTGAAGGTCCACGAGGGCTACGAGTGGCTGTACGTGCTGTCCGGGAGGCTGCGGCTGGTGCTCGGCCCGCACGACCTGGAACTGACCGCCGGTGAGGCCGCCGAGTTCGACACCCGGACCCCGCACGGCTTCGGCAACGCCGGTTCGCAGCCGGTGGAGTTCCTCAGCCTGTTCGGCCCGCAGGGCGAACGCATCCACATCAGGGCGCGACCGGGAACCTCTGTTCGGTAGGTTCGTTCCCTGACAGGGGGTCTCCGCTTCGGGCTCCCCCGCAGGCCGTCGGGAGGGGCCGATTACATGAGTGTGCAGCAGAGCACGGAGTCCGGTGAGAGCGGCGGAACCGAGCAGAGGCCGGGGACCGCGCCGGAGGGGGCCGGCACCGGCCCCGGCGCAGGCCCCGGTGCCGGGCCCGCCACCGGGCCGGGCGCCGCCCCCGGAACCCGTTCCGGAGCCGGGACGGAGGAGCCGCCGGAGCCGGAAGCCGGGCGGGCCGCCGGACCGGAGAAGTCCACCGCGGCCGGTGCGAAGCCCGCGCGCAAGAAGCGCCCGTTCTGGCAGGAGCTGCCGATCCTGCTGGTGATCGCCCTGCTGCTCTCGCTCGGCATCAAGACCTTCTTCGTGCAGGCCTTCTCGATCCCCTCCGGTTCGATGGAGAACACCCTGCAGATCGGCGACCGGGTGCTGGTCGACAAGCTCACCCCGTGGTTCGGCGCCGAGCCGGAGCGCGGCGAGGTGGTGGTCTTCCGCGACCCGGGCGGCTGGCTGGAGGACACCCCCACGACCAGCTCCGGCGGCGTCATGGGCACCGTCCAGAAGGCGCTGAGCACCGTCGGCCTGATGCCCTCGGCGGACGAGAAGGACCTGATCAAGCGGGTCATCGCGGTCGGCGGCGACACCGTCGAGTGCAACGCGGGCAGCCCGGTGAAGGTGAACGGCGTCGCGCTGGTCGAGCCGTACCTCTTCCCCGGGGCGACGCCCTGCGACAACGACCCGGTCGGCACCGTCACCGTGCCCAAGGGCAAGCTCTGGGTGATGGGAGACCACCGGAACAACTCCCGGGACTCCCGCCCGCACCAGAACCTCACCGGGGACGGCTTCGTGCCGGTGGACAACGTGGTCGGCCGGGCGTTCGTGGTGGCGTGGCCGATCTCCGACTGGTCCACCCTGCCCGTCCCGGACACCTTCGACAAGGTGCCCTCCCGGGCCGCGGGCAGCCCGGTGGAGGCGCCCCCGGCGCCGGCGGTGCTCGCCCTCGCGGGCGTCGTGCCGATCGCGCTGTGGCGGCGCCGGCGGGCGCGGCGCACCGGACGCTGAGCGGTACCGCTCCGCCGGAACTCCGCCCGCCGTGTTCTACACGGCTGTAGAGTTCCGGCGACGGGCCGCGGCGTCGGGCGCGGTCGCACCGGTCGGATCGGAGGCGGAACCGTG
Organism: Kitasatospora sp. NPDC059146; assembly: GCF_042786665.1. Lineage (NCBI taxonomy): Bacteria > Bacillati > Actinomycetota > Actinomycetes > Kitasatosporales > Streptomycetaceae > Kitasatospora > Kitasatospora sp. NPDC059146. Next base: position 1,939 of record NZ_JBHZCY010000253.1, read on the forward strand.
GTGGAGCGTTCGAACGGGCCCGCGGCGCCCGCCGTGTCGTCCGCGGTGCCCGCGGCGCCCACCGAGGTGCCCGTGCCGCCGACGGACCGGGAGGTCCGGTGGGTGTACCAGCCGGTCGAGGTCGACCTCGGTGACGGCCACTGGGCGCCCGGCCGGATCAGCGGCTGGTGGCAGGACCCGACCGGGCGGAACTGGTGCCGGCTGCGGGTCGGCCGCAGCGGACTGCCCGCCGACTGGCGGCCGTTCGAACCCGACCGGGTACGGCTGCTCCCGGTCTCCGGGTTGTGAAGAGAGTGTCAGGAGTTCTTGGCGGAACCGTTCGAGGACCCCTGTCGTCCCTGGGAGCGAACGCCGACTAGGCCACTTTCAGCAACCGGGGACGACGTGAGTTCCGAGATCTACTTCAACAACAACTACCGCGACCTGTGCGAGCAGTACGGGACGGGCGCGGGCTTCCAGTTCGAGTTCTCCTGCTACCGCTGCTCCGACACCTGGCGCTCGCCGTTCGAGCGGTTCACCACCGGTCAGGTGGCGGGCTGGCTGGGCAAGGGCGTCAGTGCGGCGTGGAACCTCATCGGCGGCAACGCCAACACGATCAGCAACGCCGCGGACGGCCTGGCCGGCCAGACCTGGGGCACCTCGCGGGACGCCGCGTTCCAGCGCGCGATCGACAACGCCCAGTCGCACTTCAACCGTTGTGCCCGCTGCACCCGCTACGTCTGCGGCCGCTGCTTCAACCCGGAGCAGGGCCTGTGCTTCGACTGCGCCCCGGACACCGCCGCCGAGGCGGCCGCGGCCCAGCGGCGCGGCCTCAACGACATGGTCTCGGACCGGGCCTACCAGGTCGGCCAGCAGTCCGGCGCGGAGTACGACGTGCGGACGCCGCGCCAACTGGTCTGCCCGCAGTGCCAGACGGAGACCCACGGCACGCCGTTCTGCCCCGGCTGCGGGTTCAAGCTGGCGCAGCCCGTCCAGTGCGGGCAGTGCCACAAGGACGTGCCCGACGGGGCGGCGTTCTGCCCGTCCTGCGGGGCGAGGCGCTGAGCGGCCGGTAGGTCGACGCGACGGGGCGCCCGCGG
>NZ_JBHZCY010000254.1:0-2998 GCF_042786665.1 Kitasatospora sp. NPDC059146
CAACACCTCCTGGCCACCTGGAACGGCACATGCCCGACCTGCCAGCGACCACTGCCCAGACCAAGACCAGCCCCGACCTAACAAAGCACTACTAGGCGGGCCGGGCCGCCTGCAGCCCCTCCTGCAGGGTGAGGAGCGCCTGCTCGGCGTGGGCTCGCACGCTGTCCCAGGCGGCGGTGAAGTCGTGGACGGGGAAGGCGAGGCCAAGGTGCTCGTGGGCCTCGGCATGCCGGGGGAGCGCGTTCAGGAGCGCGGCCTGTTGCTGGGTCAACTTGCCCTCGGCGCGGGCCCTGTCCTGCTTGCGCAGCCACGCGCCAGGCCGGAAGGCCTGGTCGTCGCCGAAGCCGGTACGGTTGGCGGGGCCGTCGAGGGTGCTGCCGGCGGCGAGGTAGGCGAGCAGTCGGCGGTAGGAGCGGTTCCAGTCCGGCTCCAGGCGCCACAGCTCGTCCAGGCCGTTGAGCTTGGCACCTGGTCGGTGGTGAGGTTGTCGGCCTTGCGCTGGCGGCGCATCCACGCACCCACCGCGTAGTCGTCCAGCTTCGCGGCCGCCGGGACCGCCAGGTGGCCGTGCTGGTGGTGGAACGCGGCGGCGTAGGGTAGCCGCGTTCCCAGGCGTTGGCGTTCTTCGACCAGATCATGCCGAGTGCGTCCAGCTCCGAGACGCGGGCCGGGTCGAGCAGGCCTTGGCCGTTCAGGTGGCGCTGGCGAGTGAGCCAGGAGATCAGCTTCGCGTGCTTTGTCTTGTCGGTGGGGTCGAGGTGGCCGTGCTCGATGTGGAACCTGGCGGCGACGGCGTGCATCCGCTGCCACTCGACCGCGCGCGAGTTGAACGCGCGCAGCTTCACGGTCTGCAGGATCTGCGCCGCGTGCTGCTTCGCGTTGATCCGCAACCGCTCGATCGACGACTCCACCAGGGCCGGCTGCTGGTCGCCCTCCCCGGCCCCGGCGGCCTCGCCCTCGGCCGGCTTGGCCACGGTGGTGTGCGCGGTGCCCTGCGAACGGGAGGCACGCAGTTCGGTGATCCGGCCGACCACCCGGGCGTCGTACGCAGCGAGGGCGCGTAGGACCCACCAGATGGTGCGGAAGGAGGACGCCTCGATCTCGGCGTCGGCCTCGCCGTCGTCGTGGACCTCGGACGGATCGGCCGCCGCGGTGTCGTCGCCGACCTCAGGCGTCGGCAGGTACACCGGGATGATGACCCAGGACACCTTGCCCTGCCGGTAGGACTGGCGCAGCGCCCTGCCGACGGCCTGGACGATGTCGATGACGCTCGACTTCGGATCGCTGAAAACGATCGAGTCCACGCTTCTGACGTCGATGCCCTCCGACAGGGGTCGGGCGTTGGCGAGGATGCCGCACTCCTCGCCGTCCTCGCCGGTGTGGGCCTTGAACTCGGTGAAGGCGGCGCGGCGGTCGCGAAGGCGGTCGGTGCCGGCGACCGCCTTCGCCCAGATCCGCTCCGGGCGGTCCTTGTCGTCCAGCAGCTCCGCAGTCTCCAGCAGGGTGCCGGCGAACTCCCTCGCCGCCGACACCCCGGAGTGAAGGGTGATGACCTTGCGCAGCTCAAGGTCGGCGATCGCGCGTAGCACGGCGATCTGCAGGGCCAGGCGCAGCAGTTCCTCGTTGCTGCGCTGGGTGCGGAGGTCGGCAACGGCTGGGAGATTGAGCAGCTCGCGCAGGACCTCGTCGGTGACCACCAGTACGAGGACGCGGTAGTCGGCGAGGTAACCGTGCTCGATGCCCTGTCCGAGGGTCCAGGTGAAGCAGGTCTTGCCGTAGATCGCCTCCGAGTCCATGGAGCAGAGCACGGGCAGCGCCTGGCCGTCGGCGTCGGTGAGGTCGGCCAGGCCGTCCTTCGCGCGCCGGTCGTCGGCGATCCGCGGGGTGGCGGTGAAGTACAGCCAGCGCTTCGCCGGGACCTGAGCGTCGTCGTGGACCGCGGCCCACACCTTCCCTTCGGCGCCGGCGGTGCGGTGCGCCTCGTCGATGACCACCAGGTCCCACGCGGGCAGGCCGAAGTCGCGGTGGGCCTGGACTATGCGCTCCAGCGAGGCGTAGGTGGCGTACACGGTGACCGGCTGGTTGTCGGGGGCGCCGTTGACCAGGTCGGTGAGCCGGGCCGCCTGCGTGGTCACCTCGGCGTGGATCCGGCCGCCGGCTTCCGCGCTCTCCAGCGCCTCCTCCCGCGAACACTCCACGACCGCCAGCCCCCGGCGACCGCCCCGCAGCGACCACGCCTCGGCGGTCGGCTCCAGCAACTCGATCGTCGGCACCAGCACCCGACCCTTCGCCGCCACGCGCCGCGCGCAGCCAGCCGCGATCAGCGTCTTGCCCGAGCCGGTCGCCGCAACCACCGTCGCTCGGCCGCCGTCCTTCACCTCGCGCACCGCGGCCGCCACCGCGTCCTTCTGGAACCACTGCAACGGCAACGGGTTCACCGCAGCGGTGCCGGACGGCTGCGCCGGGACCGGCTGCCCGGCTGCGGCGCGGAACGCGGCCGGCACGTTCTGCTCGGCGGTGGCGGTGGTGGTCTCCACGGCGGTGCTTCTCCTTCGGATGTTGAGACGGCGGGACGGTGTGGGCTGGTGCTGTGGGAGGGTCGGGGCGGGCGGCCCCTCCTCGGGGCCAGGTCATGGATGGGGAGAGGCCGACCGGACTCTCTACTGCTGCTCGGGCGGCACCCAACTGCGGACTTCCAGTAGGCGATGTCGGCGTCCTCAACGGCGCGGCCGGTCTCCACCAGCCACTCGCGCATCGCCTCGGTCACGTCACCGTGGTGGTCCGCGACCCGCTGGGACCACTCGGCGGCATCGAACCCGCCAGTCGAGGAACTGCCCTAGTGTCCTGAGTCCTTGATCCGTCGGATGTATCCAGCGAGGGATTCGAGGATCTGGTCAGCGGTTTTGGTCCAGACGTAGGGCCGGGGGTCGGTGTTCCAGTCGGCGACCCAGGCGCGGATGTCGCGTTCGAGGGCCTGGACGGAGCGGTGGACGCCGCG
>NZ_JBHZCY010000255.1:0-2883 GCF_042786665.1 Kitasatospora sp. NPDC059146
GAGCTCCGAAGTGCTCGGTGGATTGGTGGAGTTGGTGGTGAGGTAGGCGACGAGTCGTTTGTCGCCGGGGGTGTCCTCGCGGACGACGGTGGTGCTGGCCGTGACGGCGGGGTGTTCCAGCAGCCGGGCGTCGATCTCGCCGGGTTCGATGCGGTGGCCGCGGATCTTGACTTGGTCGTCGGTGCGGCCGAGGAAGTCGAGGGTGCCGTCGGGGCGGTAGCGGGCGAGGTCGCCGGTGCGGTAGAGCCGGGCGCCCGGGGTGAAGGGGTCGGGGACGAACCGGTCGGCGGTGAGAGCGGGTTGGTGGTGGTAGCCGCGGGCCAGGCCGTCGCCGCCGAGGTACAGCTCGCCGGTGACGCCGATCGGGACGGGGCGTCCGGCCGGGTCGAGGAGGTGGATGCGGGTGTTGTCGATCGGCCGCCCGATCGGTACCGGACCCTCCCACGACCCCGGCCGACAGGTGAAGCACGTGGCCATGGTGGTGCTCTCGGTGGGCCCGTAGACGTTGACGACGGCCGAGCCGGGGTGGAGCTCCAGGAACGTTCGAACGTGGGTGGCCGACAGGGCCTCGCCGCCCGTCAGGACGTGCCGGACCCCGGCCAGCGCCTGCGAGGACTCCTCCACCAGGGTGTGGAAGAGGGCGGTGGTGAGGAGGAGGACGGTGGGTCGGTGGGTGTGGATGTCGTGGGTGGCGGTTTCGGTGGTGGTGCGGCCCGGGGCGGCGATGGCGAGGGTGGCGCCGGTGGTGAGGGGGGTCCAGATCTCGTAGCTGGAGGCGTCGAAGGCGATGGAGTTGAGGTGGAGGAAGACGTCGTCGGGGGTGGTGTCGGTGATGCGGGTGTTGTGGGTGAGGCGTAGGACGTTGCGGTGGGTGATCTGGACGCCCTTGGGGGTGCCGGTGGATCCCGAGGTGTGGAGGACGAAGGCGAGACTGCCGGGGTGGGCGACGGGATCGGGATCGGTGGTCGGGTGCCCGGCGGTCGTCGGGTCGTCCAGGGCGAGGAGGGTGCCACCGAGGGAGGCCGCCAGTCCGGTCTGGTGGGGGTGGTGGAGGACGACGGCGGTGTCGGTGGAGGTCAGGAGGTGGGTGAGGCGTTCGGTGGGGTGGGTGGGGTCGAGGGGGAGGTAGGCGGCGCCGGCTTTGAGGACGGCGAGCAGGCCGATGACGAGTTCGGGGCTGCGTTCGGCGCAGATGCCGACGGTGGTGTCGGGGTGGACGCCGGATTCCCGGAGTCGGTGGGCGAGTTGGTTGGCACGTTCGTTGAGCTCGCGGTAGCTGAACCGTCGTTCGCCCTGGACGAGAGCGATGGCCTCCGGCCGCAACCGGGCCTGCTGTTCGACCAGTTGGTGCACGGTGCGGTCGTGGGGGTAGGGCGCGGTGGTGTCGTTCCACTCGTGCAGGATGCGGCGGCGCTCGTCCGGGCTGAGGAGGTCGAGGTCGTCCAACCGTGTGTCGGGCTCGGTGGTGACGGCGGTGAGCAGGTGCTGGAAGTGGGTGGCCAGTCGCTCGATGGTCGACGCGTCGAACAGGTCGGTGCTGTAGGTGAAATCGATCGTCAGCTCGGGGCCGGCCTCGGTCGCGCTGACGGTCAGGTCGAACTTAGCGACCGTGTCGTCCAGGGGAAGCGTCTGGACGTCCAGTCCTGCCAACTGCCAGCAGTGGGAGATGTCCGTGGTCGAGCCGTGGACGGTGAGCATGGTCTGGAAGAGGGGGGTGCGGCTGAGGTCGCGTTGGGGGGCGAGTTCGGAGACCAGGCGTTCGAAGGGGAGGTCCTGGTGGGCGTAGGCGTTGAGGGCGGTGTCGCGGGTCCGGTTGAGGACTTCGCGGAGGGTGGGGTTGCCGGTGAGGTCGGCGCGGAGGACGAGGGTGTTGACGAAGAAGCCGATGAGGTCTTCGGTTTCGGAGCGGTTGCGGTTGGCGACGGGGGTGCCGACGGCGATGTCGTGGTGGCCGGTGTAGGTGCGGAGGAGGATCTGGTAGGTGGCCATCAGGGTCATGAAGGTGGTGACGCCGTGGTCCTGGCCGAGTTTGTGCAGGGCGGTGGTGAGGGTGTCGGGCAGGTTGAGGGTGTGGGTGGCGCCTCGGCTGCTGCGGACGGCGGGGCGGGGGCGGTCGGTGGGCAGGTCCAGCGGTTCCAGTCCGGCGAGTTGCTCCCGCCAGTAGGCCGCCTGCCCCTCGACCAGCTCGCCCTGGAGCCAGGAGCGCTCCCAGATCGCGTAGTCGGCGTACTGGAGGGCGGGTTCGGTCAGCCGGCTGGGCTGTCGCTCGCGGAGGGCCGCGTAGAGCTCGTCGAGTTCCCTGGCGACGATGCGGTAGGACCAGCCGTCGGTGACGATGTGGTGCATCGAGAGCAGGAGCACGTGCTGCTGCGGGTCGAGGCGGAACAGGTGCGCGCGGGCGAGCGGCCCGTGCGCGAGGTCGAAGGGCCGGCTCGCTTCCTGGTGCAGTGCTGCCACGAGGTCGACGTCGTCCCAGTCGCCGGCGTCCACCTGGACGAGCGGCAGGGAGCCGGTGGGCTCGATCACCTGGGCGGGTGCCGAGTCCGCTCCCTCGGCGAACCGGGTGCGCAGGATCTCGTGCCGGGCCGCGAGCTGGTGCAGCGCCTGTTCCAGGGCTGCCGGGTCGAGCGCACCGAACAGGTGCAGCGCGACGGGGACGGTGTAGGCGTTGCCGTCGGGGTCCATCCGGTCGAGGAACCAGAGGCGTTCCTGGGCATACGACAGCGGGACGGCGGCCGGTCGTTCCGCGCGGCGGACGGCCGTGGTGTCGACCGCTGCCGACGTGCCTAGGGTGGTGGCGAGTTGGGCGATGGTGGGGGTCTCGAAGAGGGCGCGGACGGGGAGTTCGTGGCCGAGTTCGGTGCGCAGGCGGGAGGTGACGCG
>NZ_JBHZCY010000256.1:0-2865 GCF_042786665.1 Kitasatospora sp. NPDC059146
GGGGTGGGCAGGCTCCGGGCGGATCGTTGGGCCCCCCCCGGAGCCTGCCCGTTGCCTGTCCGGGGTCCGCCCCGGGGCGGGTGTTGCCCGGCGGTGTTACTCGACGACGAGCTCGACCGGGATGTTGCCCCGGGTGGCGCGGGAGTACGGGCAGACCTCGTGCGCCTGCTTGACCAGCAGCTCGCCGCCCTCGCCCGCGAGCGCCTCGGGCAGCTCGACGCGCAGCACGACGGCCAGGCCGAAGCCCGCGCCGTCCTTGCCGATGGACACCTCGGCGGTCACCGAGACCTCGCTGGTGTCCACCCGGGCCTGCCGGCCGACCAGGCCGAGGGCGCTGGCGAAGCAGGCGGCGTAACCGGCGGCGAACAGCTGCTCGGGGTTGGTGCCCTGGCCGCTGCCGCCGAGTGCGGGCGGCATCGCCAGGGCGAGGTCCAGCTGGCCGTCCGAGCTGACGGCGCGGCCCTCGCGGCCGTTGGCGGTGGCGGCGGCGGTGTAGAGCGCGTCCATGGTGGGTCCCTTCGTGGTGCGCGGTCCGCGGTGCGTCGCGGTGCGCGGGGGCGGGCGGAGTCGTCCTGTTCCGGCGGCCGTCCGGCCCTCCGTGGAGGTCCGGCTGCCGACTGCTCCATAAGTAGAGCACGCAATTCAGTTGTGCACAACTAGATGGCGCGACGGCGATCGGTACCATGGGGTCATGACCACGCTCCCCGGCATGGCGGACGAGGAACTGCTCCGCCTCGACCAGCAGATCTGCTTCTCGCTCAACGCCGCCTCCCGCGCCTTCGGCGGCGTCTACCGGGTCCTGCTCCGGGACCTCGGGCTCACCTACCCGCAGTACCTGGTCATGCTGGTGCTCTGGGAGGACGGCGAGCTGCCCGTCAAGCGGCTCGGCGAGCGCCTGCGGCTCGACTCCGGCACCCTCTCCCCGCTGCTCAAGCGCCTGGAGGCAGCCGGACTGGTGTGCCGCGAGCGCAGCCCGGAGGACGAGCGGTCGGTGACCGTCAGCCTCACCGCCGAGGGGGCGGCGCTGCGCGAGCGGGCCGGGCAGGTGCCGCGCCGGCTGCTCACGGCCACCGGGCTGCCGGTCGAGGACCTGGCCGCGCTGCGGGTGCTGCTGGAGCGGGTGACCGTCGCGCTGGACTCGGCGGACGTGCAGCCGGCGCCGTAGGGCGGTCGCCGGGTGGGCGGTCGTCGGGGGTAGTCGTCGGGGCTTGTCAAGCCGCCATCCGAACGAGTGTGATCTGGGTCACTCCGGGGTGGTCGGGCGCCCGTTCGCCCCCACGAACGGGCAGGTCAGCGGCCTGGTTCGAAAGTGAACAGAATTGTTCCCAAATGTCCGCCCGATCCGGTCGACAACCCGCCCCTCCCGGACGGTTACACCACGAGCCCCGAAACGGGCCGTCGGCGTGCCAACCGGTGGGCCGGCCAGCTGACCCAGGAGAAGGGGGCGCGTGTGAACACTCCCGGGCCGGGGGAGGAGCGGGGCCTTCGGGCGGACCCGCTCGACGACCTGCCGAACGACTTCGAGGCGTTCTTCACCCGCGAGAACACCGGCTACCTCCGCTACGCCCGGCAGCGCCTGCGCCACCGCGAGGACGCCCAGGACGCCGTGCAGAACGCCGGCACCACGCTCTACCGGAACTGGCGCCGGGCCCTGGCCAGCGCGGACCCGCAGGCCTTCGCCTTCAAGATCGTCAAGGACGCGGTGGTCGACGTCCTGCGCGAACGCGGCCGGGCCGAGCGCAAGCGGCTCCGGGTGATCGCCCAGCGCCGCCCCGACACCAGCCAGGACGAGCTGGAGGAGCTCGCCGAACTGGACGCCCTGGACTGGGCGATGGACGCCCTCGCGCGCGCCGCGCCCGTCCAGGCCGACGTGGTCCGGCTGCGCCAGGCGGGCACCTCCTACCCCGACATCGGCCGGGCGCTCGGCATCGCCCACACCACCGCCCGCACCTACTACAGCCTCGGGCGGCGCCACCTGGAGTACCTGCTGGAACACCCGGACGACGGGCAGGCGACATGAGGGTCACCGAGCTGCTGCGCGCGCACGCCGCCGAGCTGGACGAGGAGTTCCGCGACCACGACCCGGTGGCCTTCACCCGTCGGCTGGCCGAACGGCTGGCCGCCGCCCGCCGGGCCGCCCCGACCGGCCGCGAGCGCCCCGCCCGGCCCCCCGCCGTCGCCCGGCCGCCGCACGCCGGGGCCGCCGGGGACCACCTCCGGTCCGGCGGGCGGGCCGAACTGCGGCGGGACCTGCGCCACCTGTGCGCGGGGGTGGCGGGCGCGGTCGAGCCCGGCGAACTGGCCCTGGACCTCGAACTCGCCGAGAAGGCCGCCTTCCGCACCCTCGGCTGCCTGCTCTACGGCATGGGCCGCACGGCCGACGGGGTCTTCTGGTGGCGGATCGCCGCCCAGTACGGCGACCAGCTGGCCGTCCACTGCCTGGCCGTCCACTACGCCGCCGAGGGCGAACGGGGCGACGCGGCGCGCTGGGCCGCCGAGGCCGAGGACCTCAGCGACCCGGGGCGGCTGCCCGAACTCGCCCCGGCGGTGCGGCCGGGCTGCGCCGCCGAGCTCACCCGGCTGCTGGCGGAGCGGTACGACGGGGAGATCCTGCTGACGCTGCGGGACACCGTGGCGACGCCGCCGACTGGGCCCGGGGCGGGAGCGGGGGCGGGAGTCGGGGCGGCGGCCGGGCCGCTGGGCGCCCACCCGGTGCGCGGGCGGGGGGCGACGCGGATCCGCTGAGGGGTGCGGTGCGGCCGAGCGCGCGGGAACGGCCGGGGGTGCGCTGCGGCACAAGACGCGGGAACGGTCGGGCGTGCGGGAACGGCCGGGGGCCGCCGCACCGGTGTGGTGCGACGGCCC
>NZ_JBHZCY010000257.1:0-2672 GCF_042786665.1 Kitasatospora sp. NPDC059146
CTCGTACTGGACGTACTTGGGCGATTCGGGCGTGCGTCCAGGCGGGATGCCCGGCGTCGCGCGCCTGGCAAGATCCGCCGGACAGGCCCTAGACCTCGGGCCGCATCATCCCCGCGGCGGGGGCCTGGCCGGGCGGGACGGTGGTGCTGAGGGGCTGTCCGAGGGCGCTGTGCTTGACCCAGTCCGTCCAGTCGATGTTCCAGTCCCCGAAGCCGTTGCCGAAGGGCTCCATGGTGGCGCCGCGGCTGTTCACCACCGTCACCAGGTCCCCCACCCGGGTGTTGTCGTAGAACCACTCGGCGTTGTCGGTGCTCATCCCGGTACAGCCGTGGCTGACGTTCTCGTAGCCCTGGGAGCCGACCGACCAGGGCGCCGCGTGGACGTACTCGCCGCTCCAGGTCACCCGGGTGGCCCACTTCACGTCCAGGTCGTAGGACTCGGAGCTGCCGGCCGCTATGCCGATCGTCTCGCCGCTCATCCGGACGGAACGCTCCTGGCCGAGTACCACCTTGATGCCGTTGCGGGTGTCGAAGCCGGGCTTGCCGGTGGTGACCGGGATGGTCCGGACCGTCACGCCGTCACGCTTGAGGGTGAGCTCGTGGGCGGCCGCGTCGATCACCGACTCGACCCGCGCGCCGATCCGCAGCTTCAGCGCACTGCGGTCGCCGCCGTAGAGGCCGTCCGAGATCCGGCTGCCGGTGCCGTCGAAGGCCAGCGAGACGGTCGTACCGGTCGGCCAGTAGTCCTCCGGGCGGAAGTGCAGGTTCTTGTCGTCCACCCAGTACCAGGCGCCGGTGACGGCGGGCTGGGAGGTCACGGTCAGCGCCCGTTCGACCTCCTGGCGGGCCTGGGGGTCCTTCACCGCCTCGGAGAGCTGCGCGGTGAGCGGCTGGCCCACCCCGTAGACGCCGCTGCCCGAGGAGTCCGGGCCGAGCTTGGCGGTGAGCAGGCGCTGGGCGGCCAGGGTGGAGAAGTTCTGGGTGGTGTCGCCGCGCCCGTTCCGGCCGTCGTCGGCGGAGATCCGGACGGCGTACGCGGTGTTCGCCCGCAGCCGGCCGGTGGTCTGCCAGCTGTGCTGGTCGTCGGCGAGCTTGCCGGCCACCACCCGGCCGTCCGGGTCGACCACGGTGACGTCGGTGAGCCGGCTGCCCGCCACCGCGGTGACGGTGACCGGCTTGGAGGGGTCGACCTTGCCCTCGGCCGAGAGGTGGACGAGCGGTCCCGCGTCGATCCGGTGCGGCCCGACGGCCTCGTCCCGGCCGGACGAGCAGGCGGCCAGCGGGGCCAGCACTGCGAGCGCCAGCGAGATGCTGCCGATGCCTGCGATTGTGCGCCTGTCGGCCATGACCGCCTCCGAGGGGTTCGCACGATTCGTACGATTGATCAGATCGTAGGAACGCCCTGGGGCGAGCGACATCCGAGCGACCCTCCGTTCACCCGGGTGAGTGAGGCGGTCACCCCCGGGACGCAGCAGGGCCGGTCCTCCCGTTACGGGAGGACCGGCCCTGTCGCCGGAGGCGGAACCTACTGGTTCTGGTTCTCGCCCCGGTAGAACTCGAAGACCCATCCGAAGATGCCGATCAGGATGATCGGGGCGGCCCAGAACATCAGCCACCAGCCGAAGATCACGCCCATGAACGCGAGCGCGCCACCGAGCGCCAGCGAGAGCGGCTGCCAGCTGTGCGGGGCGAAGAAGCCCAGCTCGCCGGCGTCGTCCGCCACCTCGGCCTCGGGGTTGTCACCCGCGCCGCTGTCCACCCGACGGGCGGTGAAGGCGAGGTAGTAGCCGATGAAGGCGCAGAGCGCGAAGGCCAGGAACAGCGCGGTGGTGCCGGCGGCCTCCAGGCCCGGGCCGTCCTTCGCGTTGCTGGTCCACAGGCCGTACGTGATGGCCATCGCCAGCACGAAGACCGACAGGCCCAGGAAGATCTTTCCCTGTTCCTTCATCAGGCGTCACCCTCCTGCTTGCCCTTGCCCAGCTTCGGGGCGTCGTACTTCGCCGGGGTCACACCCGCGAGGTGCTTGGCCGGCTCGCCGTGGTTCTCCAGGTAGTCCAGCGCGGCGATCTCCGGGTGGTGGAGGTCGAAGGCCGGGGATTCGGAGCGGATCCGGGGCAGGGTGAGGAAGTTGTGCCGCGGCGGCGGGCAGGAGGTCGCCCACTCCAGGGAGCGGCCGAAGCCCCACGGGTCGTCCGCGGTGACCTTCTCGCCGTACTTGGCGGTCTTCCAGACGTTGTAGAGGAACGGCAGGATCGACAGGCCGAGCACGAAGGAGCCGATGGTCGAGACGGTGTTCAGGGTGGTGAACCCGTCCGAGGCCAGGTAGTCGGCGTAACGGCGGGGCATGCCCTCGGCGCCCAGCCAGTGCTGCACCAGGAAGGTGGTGTGGAAGCCGAAGAACAGCGTCCAGAAGGTGATCTTGCCGAGGCGCTCGTCCAGCATCTTGCCGGTCATCTTCGGCCACCAGAAGTGGAAGCCGGCGAACATCGCGAAGACGACGGTGCCGAAGACCACGTAGTGGAAGTGGGCGACGACGAAGTACGAGTCCGAGACGTGGAAGTCGATCGGCGGCGAGGCCAGCAGGACACCGGTCAGACCACCGAAGAGGAAGGTGACCAGGAAGCCGACCGTCCAGAGCATCGGCGTCTCGAAGCTCAGCGAGCCCTTCCACAT
>NZ_JBHZCY010000258.1:0-2425 GCF_042786665.1 Kitasatospora sp. NPDC059146
TCCACCTGCACTTCACCCCGACCGGCTCGTCATGGCTCAACCTGGTCGAGCGCTGGTTCGCCGAGCTGACGAACAAGCAGATACGGCGAGGCGTCGACAAGTCCGTCCAGGCCCTCGAAGCCGACATCCGCGACTGGATCGCCACCTGGAACACCGACCCGCAGCCCTACATCTGGACCAAGACCACCGACGAAATCCTCGAACGCCTCGCCGGATATCTGAAGCGAATTCCAGACTCAGGACACTAGCCCGAACACGCTCGACGGTCGCCACGCAGACCTGGCAGGCCACGCCGCGACCTCCGCCTGGCCGGCGGCAGGAGTAGCCCTCGTCTCGCCGGACCCGATCCGATCATGTCCAGGGATGCTCGCGACCGTATCCGCGCCCGGCCCCTTCACCACGCGTCCTTCGTGCTGGCGGGCACTGGCCCGCGCCTCGCCCGGGCCACCGGCGGCCCGGGTCGCCCCTCTCTGCAGGAAGCCGCGAATCCACAGCGGGGCTGCGGCCCGGACCGGAGACCGTCCCGGATGACGCCCGCACAGCACCTCGACATTTCGACGTTCCATGCAATGATTGTCAACATGTCCGATGATGAGAAGCTGGCCGCGGTGCTGGCCGCGGCCTACCAGTGCTTCACCCGCCACGGCGTGCGGCGCACCACGATGGACGACATCGCTCGCGAGGCCGGCATGTCCCGCCCCGGCGTCTACCACTACGTCCGCAACAAGGAGGACGCGTTCCGACGCCTGGCCGACCGGCTCCTCACCGACACCCTCGCCGCGGCCCGCGCGGCCGCCGCCGGACCGGAGCCCCTGCCGCAGCGGTTGGCGGGGGCACTGGGCAGCAAACTCGCTCTGGTCACGAAGGTCTGGAGCGACAGCCCCGCCCACGCCCCAGAACTACTCGGCCCGGACACCCGCCTCTCGGCGGACCTGGTCCGCGACTTCGACGCGCGGATGCTGGACCTGCTGGCCGCCGAGATCGCCGCCGAACACCCGGACCGCGGCGCCCGGGAGATCGCGGAGATCCTCCTGGCCCTCACCCGCGGTCTCGAAGCCGACCTGAGCGACCCCCCCGCCCCCGTCCGGCGCCTGGAGCACGCCGTCGGTCTCCTCACCGCCGGCCTCGCCGCCACCGCAGCCCCGCTCTAGACCCGCCTGGAGAACACCATGACCACTGCCGTCCTGATCACCGGAACCTCCTCCGGCATCGGCCGCGCCACCGCCGAACGCCTGGCCGCCCGGACGGACCTCACCGTCTACGCCACCGCCCGCCGGCTCGAGAGCATCGCCGCGCTGGAGAAGACCGGCGCCAGGCTCCTGGAGCTCGACGTCACCGACGAGAACTCCATGACAGAGGCCGTGCGCGCCGTCGAGGCCGAGCACGGATCCGTCGGCGTCCTGATCAACAACGCCGGCTACGGCGAGTACGGAACCATTGAGGAGACCGACCTCGACGGGGTGCGCCGCCAGTTCGAGACCAACGTCTTCGGCCTGGCACGCCTGACCCAGCTCGCCCTGCCCGCCATGCGCGCCGCCGGCCACGGCCGCATCGTCAACGTCGGCTCGATGGGCGGGCGTCTCGTCTTCCCCGGCGGCGGCTATTACCACGCCAGCAAGTACGCGGTCGAGGCGCTGACCGACGCCCTGCGCTTCGAAGCCGCCCCCTTCGGCATCAAGGTCAGCCTCGTCGAACCGGGACTCATCCGCACCGCCTTCGGCGACACCGCCGCCCACACCCTGGCCGCCTCCAGCCGACCCTCCGGCGCCTACGCCGCGCTGAACGCCGCCGTCGACCGGCAGATGGCGGCCTCCTACCGCTCCACGCTGCTGTCCGCCCCGCCGCAGACCGTCGCCGCGGTCATCGAGAGGGCGGCCACCTCCCCTCGGCCCCGCACCCGCTACGTGGTGACCCCCGCGGCCAAGGCCCTGGTGCACGCGCGCCGGCTCTTCGGCGCCAAGCCCTTCGACGCCTACCTGCGGCTCCAGTTCCGCAGCGGCAGCTGAGCACCAGCCTCGGCGGCGAGCCCCCACCCGCGATCCCCGTCCGCGGCGCGAGTCGCAGCGATGTCGCCACCCGCCGTAACGCTGCGGTCGGGACCGATCGCCCGCGTGCGGGCTTCGACCGCACAGGCGCGTCTTGACCAAGGTGCGGAGCCCGGCGGCCACTCGTTCGGGTCACCGGTAGTCCACCGGTCCGACGCGGACGTTCGCCAGCCCACCGCGGATGCGGCCCTGCCGCCTGCTGCACCTCGTCGTCGCCGTCAGAAGGTCGGCTCTCCCCTGCCCTTCGCTCGGTCAGGGTCCTCGGGGCCCGTCTGCCCGGGAACGGCGTCACCGCCTCGGCAGGACCGGTGTCGGTGCCGGCGTCGAGGGCACGGGCGCGGGGTGGGCGCCGGGCAGGGCCAGGGCCAGGGCGGCGCCGA
>NZ_JBHZCY010000259.1:0-2386 GCF_042786665.1 Kitasatospora sp. NPDC059146
GGGGGGGGGGGGGCGCGCGCCCGCCCCGCCGCTGCGTCCGTTCCCGGAGCCGGTTGTCAGTGGTGCCGGTCACGATGGAGGAGCACGGACCACCCGGTCCGGGCGCTGCCTCGGAACGGGGGAGACCATGACCATCAGCCATCCTGAGCCCGTCACCGCCCGCCTCCACTCCGCCGCCCTGCCACCCACCCCGTCCATCCCGCCCGCCCCTGGCTCCGCCGGGCGGGACGTCCACCCCGTACTGCGCCGGGCCGCCGCGCCACCGGCCGCCCTCGATCTGCTCGCCGACGCCCATCGCACGCTGGCCCGCGCCCGCGTGCTGGAGGATCCGCTGGAGCGCTACGCCACCGCGCACCTGGCCGCGCTGCGCACGGTGGCCGCCGTGCTGGCCGTCCGCGGCCGGCCGGAGAAGAACCCGCGCCGGCGGAAGGCCATCCGCAGCGCCTGGGAGGTGCTGCCCGAAGTCGCCCCCGAACTGGCCGAGTGGGCGCTCTACTACGGCGCCGGCGCCCGCCGCCGGGCCGCCGCCGAGGCCGGCATCCGGGGCGCCGCCTCGGCCCGCGACGCCGACGACCTGATCCGCAACTCCGCGCTGTTCCTGCGCCTGGTCGAGCGGCTGCTCGGCCTGCGCCCGGCCCCGCCCGCACCCCGGCTGCCGCTCGACGGGGACGAGCCGCCCGGCGCGGGCGGAGCGGCCGCGCGGCAGGCTTAAGGTGGAGGCATCCTGATCGATCTGCACGTGCCAAGGAGCCCGACCGTGTACCCGACGCGTCCCCGCAGTGCCCTGCGTACCGCCGTGGTCTGGGAGGTGGTACGGGCAGCCCTGGAGAAGCGGGCGGCCGAGCTGGACCAGCCGGTGCTCGACGTGGTCGACACCGGCGGCGGCACCGGCAACTTCGCCGTGCCGGTGGCCAAGCTCGGCCACCGGGTCACCGTGGTCGACCCGAGCCCGGACGCGCTGTTCGCGCTGGAGCGCCGGGCCGCCGAGGCCGGGGTGACGGACCTGGTCCGGGCCGTCCAGGGCGACACCCAGACGCTGCCCGAGCTGGTCGCCCCCGGCACCGTGGACGCGGTGCTCTGCCACGGCGTGCTGGAGGTCGTGGACGACCCGGCCGAGTCGCTCGGCAGTCTGGCCGCCACCCTGCGCAAGGGCGGCCTGGTCAGCCTGCTGGCCGCCAACCGCAACGGCGCCGTGCTGGCCCGCGCGCTGGCCGGCCACTTCAACGAGGCCCGTACGGTGCTCTCCGCCGAGGACGGGCGCTGGGGCGAGCAGGACCCGATGCCGCGCCGCTTCACCGGTGAGGAACTGGGCCGACTGGCCGAGGGCGCGGGCCTGCGGGTGGAGTCGGTGCACGGCGTCCGGGTCTTCGCCGACCTGGTGCCCGGGGTCCTGGTGGACACCGAGCCGGGCGCCATGGAGGCGCTGCTCAAGCTGGAGGAGGCCGCTGCCGCGCAGCCCGCCTTCCACGCCGTGGCCACCCAGCTGCACCTGCTGGCCACCCTCGCCTGACCCCGCCCGGAGTCCCCGCGGCACCCGTCCGCCGCCGTCCGGTCCGCGCACCGTCCGGCGGCGGTTCGCTTACCGGTCGACCCCCGGACACCCCCCCCTCGCCCGGCTGTGCGCCGGATCATCCCCGGCTCCGGGCCGATTCCATCGGGTCGGGCACTTGTCCGATCCGTCCGGCGTTGACCCGGGTGCGGCCCCGCCCGGTCGAAGGGGCCCGTCCCACGCGGCGCAGACCACTCCGTAACGGGGCCCCGGACCGTATGATCTGGGTAAAGCCGGTAAGCATGACAGCCGGATGCGTGGGGCATATGGACGACACGGGCCGGGTCCCCCGCACGGGCGTCCGACCGTGTGCCCAAGGCTGATTGGACTGGCCTCTCCGACCGGGGAGGCGGACCGGTCGCACCCGCGACCGACGAGTAGGAGGACTCCGTGCCGCTCTCGGAGCACGAGCAGCGACTGCTCGACCAGATGGAGCGAGCGCTGTATGCCGAAGATCCCAAATTCGCGTCAGCGCTTGAGGGAACCGGGCTGCGCACCTTTACCCGTCGGCGGGTCTACCTGGCCGTCGCCGGCTTCGTGGTGGGGATCGGTCTGCTGATGGGCGGCATGGTCGTTCCGGACCAGATCTGGGTCAGCGTCGTCGGTTTCCTGGTGATGCTCGGGTGCGCGGTGTTCGCGGTGACCGGCTGGCGCCGGGCGCCCGCGGGCCAGGGCTCCGGCCCCCGACAGGCCGCGGCCCCGCGCCGCAAGGCCGGGATGATGGACCGGGTGGAGCAGCGCTGGCAGCGCCGCCGGGACGAGCAGACCGGCGGGTTCTGAGCCGCAGGGCCCGTCGGGACGTCGAGGACGGACGAGGCGTCGAGGACAGACGACGAG
>NZ_JBHZCY010000260.1:0-2383 GCF_042786665.1 Kitasatospora sp. NPDC059146
CGCCCTGCCCCAGGCAGGGCGCGGGCCATGGGCTCACCTGGCCATGGGCTCACCTGGCCATGGGCTCACCTGGCCATGGGCTCACCTGGCCATGGGCTCACCTGGCCATGGGCTCACCTGGCCGGGCGTCCTGGCCGTGTCGGCCCCGGGCGCCGGTCGGGTGGCTGCTGAGCCCCGCAGCCGCCCGGGCCGGTGCCCGGTGCGTTCCTCGTACCTCCTGTCCTCCTCGTGTCTCAGCCCGGCGGCAGTGGTTGCCACAGGCAGCCGCAGTCCGGGTGTCCTCGGAGCCGCAGGCGGCGGGGCATGCCGTCGCCTGCGGAGATCTCGCACCAGCCGTCGACGCTCGGCGGTCGGCCGCCGTCCAGGTACACCTGGACGTGCAGTGCCGCCAGGCCGGCGACGGCCGTGGCCAGGGCCGTGTCGCAGGCCGGGGTGCGGGCCCGGCCCGGGCCGTCGTCCGCGAGCTGGGCGAGGACCCGTGGCCAGGCGGCGTCCTCGTCCTCCCGGCGCAGCACCAGGCAGTGCCCGCAGGCCGACCGCCCGGGGATCACCAGCGGCCCGACGATGCCGAACTCCTCGACCACGCCCACGTACAGGTGCGGCACTCCGGCCCGGAGCAGCAGCCGGGCCTCGTACGTCCCGCCCGCGAAGGCCGCGCTGCCGTCCCGGGGTGCGAGGACCACGAAGTCGGGCGGTGGGTCGTCGCTCTTGGGCCGGGGCACCGGGGCCAGTGGGCGGCCGGTGGCGCGTTGCACCGCCTCGCGGGCGACCGTCGAGCGCAGCCGCCCGATGTCCGAGGGCGGCAGTCCGGCGGGGGAGCAGTCGTCGGGCCGGACCCGCCCGCTGTCGGCCACGGTGACGGTGCCGGCGCCGCCGGCCGCGAGCACGGTCGCCACGGCCGCGCCGACCCGGCCCGCGCCGCGCACCTCGATCCTGGACCTGGCGCGCCGGACCAGGACGGCCGGTGCGGCGCCCGGTCCGGAGTGGACCAGGGAGAGCGAGGCGAGGTCGGGCCCGAGGATGTCCTGGTGGGGCCGGGGGAAGTGCGACAGTGCCCGGCCGGTCGCCTCCGCGTCGTCGAGCAGCCCGGTCTCCTGCAGTTCGCTCAGCAGGGTGTCGGTGGGCTCGCGGCCGAGTCCGATCCGTTCGCCGGCGGAGAGGAGCTCGGGTCGTTCGCGCGTCCCGTCGAGCAGGTCGAGGAACTCGCACAGCGTCTTGTCGGCGTTGCCGAGCACCCCGGCGAACCGGGTGACGGTGCCGAACTGCAGGGTCTCGGAGTCCCGCCAGCTGCGGGACAGCGCGGGCTTGAGCATGAGGCGCACGGTGGTCTCCCTTCCGATCGTTTCCGGACGGCTGACCGCAGCATGCCCCATGGCGGCGGGGGCGTGCGGAAAGTTATCCACAGGTCCGGGCGCATGATCACACCATCTGTTCGGAGGCCCTGTGGATAACTGCCCATCCTTCCTGGCGTCGGTTTCCGGACACCCCTCGTCGGCCTTTCGTTCCCGATCGCTCCATGAAAGATTTCGGCCACGGCACCGGACTTCTGTCAGTGGTACCGGGTAACGTCGTGTGCCATGGCAGCCGAGCGGGACTCCCATCCACCGGCGTCGCGTCGGCGTGCCCGTGCAGCGTCCGGGTCGCAGATGGCGGCGCCGAGTACGCGCGGGCGCCCGGACGAGAAGCAGCGCGAGAAGCCGCACGACAAGCAGCAGGCGAGGCCGCAGCACCCGCCCGCCGGGGCGGTGCCCCCGGAGGCGCACGACCGCAGCCGGGTCGAGGTGCGGCGCAGCGCCCGGCGCAGCCGGACGGTCTCCGCCTACCGCGAGGGCGACCGCACCGTCGTGCTGATCCCGGCCCGGATGTCGCACGCCGAGGAGCAGCGCTGGGTCACGCAGATGCTGGAGAAGCTCGCGGCCCAGGAGCGTCGGCGGGTCCTCGGGGACGACGCCCTGATGGCACGGGCCCGGGAGCTGTCGGCGGCCTATCTGGAGGGCCGGGCCCAGCCGGTGCAGGTCCGCTGGGTGACCAACCAGAATTCGCGCTGGGGCTCGTGCACTCCCAGCGAGGGGACGATCCGGCTGTCGCACCGGCTGCAGGGCATGCCGGAGTACGTGCTGGACTACGTGCTGCTGCACGAGTTGGCGCACCTGCTGGTGCCGGACCACGGTCCGGCGTTCTGGGCGCTGCTGGAGGCCTATCCGCGGACGGAGCGGGCGCGCGGCTACTTGGAGGGTGTGGTGTCGGCGGCCCGGCTGCCGCACATCCCGGGGGCCCGGCACGGTGCGCCGGGGCCGGGGCCGGATCCGGGGGCTTCCTGCGGGTGAGGGCGGACGGCGAGAGGGGGCGCGGACCCTACGGTCCGCGCCCCCGCGTCGTGTCG
>NZ_JBHZCY010000261.1:0-2334 GCF_042786665.1 Kitasatospora sp. NPDC059146
GCTCCCCCGCGGGGAGCGGCCCGGCCTTCCTCGTTGCTACTTCCAGCCCTTGATGTGCGCGAAGCCCCCACCGCCGCCGATCAGGTCGGTCGAGGTGGCGGCACCCTCGGCGAAGCCGCCGGCGACGACGTCGGTGGTGTGGCCGACGCCGAAGCCCCCACCGGCCACGAACGGGTGGTCACCGGAGGCGACGATGCCGCCGCCGCCCACCAGGCCGACGTGGGCGAACGCCGGGGTGGCGGCACCGGCGAGCGCGAGCGCGGCGGTGGCGGTCAGGGCGGCCTTGGCCAGCGTGCTCTTCATGGATCTGCCCTCTCTGTGGGGGCGCCCCGCGGCGCCCGTCCTCTGACTGGTGCTGTGACTCTTGTCTGCCAAGCCCGGAGGGCCCGGGGAGCTTCTCCTCCCCGGGCCCTCCGTCCGTGCCGTGCCCCTTGATCAGCCGATCAGGTGCGAGACACCCGCGTCGCCCGAGGACTGGGTGTTCTGGCCGACGTTGCAGATCTGCTTCGGGGTGCTGTTCAGGACGGGCACCTCGACCGGAACCGCGACGCCGACGACGGCGACGGCGATGTTGTGGACCTCCGGCAGGCAGATGTTCGCGTTGTCCAGGGTGTGGAAGTTCGGGCTGCCGTTGCCGTGGGTGCCGGTCTGGTTGGTGCCGCCGTTGCCCTGGACGGAGGTGGCGGCGCCGTCCGAGTCGACGATGGCGGAAGCCGAGCCGGCGGACATCGCGATGGCGGCGGCGGCCAGGCCGGCGGCGGCGAGGGACTTCTTGATCATTTCCGGTTTTCCTCTCAAGGGTGAATCGGGGAGCGATTCGAGGGTGGTTCAGGGGGTGGTGCGGAGGTGGGCTGGGGGAACGTCAGCCGACCAGGTGGGACACGCCCGCGTCGCCGTGGCTCTGGGTGCCCTGGCCCTGGGTGCAGTACTGCTTGCCACCGCTGTTGGCGATCGGGACCTCGACCGGGACGGCCACACCGAGAACGCCGACGGCGATGTTGTGGATCTCGGGGAGGCAGACGTTCGCGTTGTCCAGGAAGTGGAAGTTCGGGCTGTTGTTCCCGACCGTCCCGGTGAAGTTGGTGCCGCCGTTGCCCTCGATGGAGGCGGCCGAGCCGTCCGCGTCACCGATGGCCGAAGCGGGAGCGGCGGCGCCGGCGAGCGCGGCGACGGCCAGGCCGGCGGCGGCGAAGGACTTCTGGATCATGGGGAGATCCCTCTCTGAAATGCTTTCGGTTTCCGTGCGTAGCAACGCGTCGGACGCTCAGACCCGGTCTGCAGTCACTGACGTCCAGATCAAAGAATGACGGCACGGAAGGTTACGGGGATTTTTGAAAAGAGTCCGGGAGGCGCGTCCGAGGGTGGTTTCCGGTCGGATTATTACGCCGAATCGGTTAACGCCCGCAATCCGAACTCCTGGTCACTCGTTGCGCAGATTGCTTTCCGGCTGCGGCCCCGCAGCCCTCCCCGAAGGAACGGTGAAAAGCATGAAGTTCTCCAAGCGGGCCGGCGCGATGCTGTTGGCGGTCGGTGCGGGCGTGCTCGCCTCCCAGGGAGCGGCCTCCGCCGCCCCGGTCAGCCCCGACCAGGTCGGAGCCCTGGAGGACAAGCTGGCCACCCAGCAGGTCCCGGCGGACGTACCGCTCACCCCGCTCGGCAGCCACGTCACGGCCGGCATCCCCACCTCCCTGCTCATGCCGCCGGTGGCCGGCCGGACCACCGACAACGGGCTGCTCCCGGACCACCTGGTGCCCCAGCTGGCCACCGGCAAGGTCGGCCCGAGCGCCAAGGCCCAGCTGCCGCTGCCGCTGGTCGACCAGGGTGCCGACCTCGGTGAGGTGCTGCTGGAGGCCCCGGCCGCGCCGCTCCAGGCCAAGACCCCCGGCCTGGACGTGGGCAAGCCGCTCTCCCTGGTGCACGACGGCACCGGCCAGCTGGCCGACGGCCGGCTCCGGGTGGACGAGGTGGACCCGCACCTGGTGCCCGGCGCCGTGCAGACCGTCCCCGGGGCCACCGCGAGCCTGGGCGGCGACGAGAGCCGGCTCTCCGTCACCGACGAGGCGAACGACCTGGCCAACACCACCACCGCCACCGCCACCGGCGTCCTGGGGCAGACCGACGCGACCGGCACGGCGACCTCGACCGTCACCGGCCTCGTCCAGCAGAGCGGCCTGGCCGACCTCACCCAGCTCTGAGCCCAGCTCCGAGCCTGGCTCCGAGCCCGGCACTGCGCCCGGCACTGAGCCCGGCTCCGGGCTGCCGCCCGACGCGCCGGAGCCCCCCCCCCCATGCCCCCCGGACGGGGGCCCGCCCGCCGCGCGGGCGCGGGCCGCC
>NZ_JBHZCY010000262.1:0-2150 GCF_042786665.1 Kitasatospora sp. NPDC059146
GCCGCGCGGCGCCCGCGGGCGCCGGCCCGTCGGCCCGGCCCGCACCGGCCCGGGCCCGCGCGGCCGGTGCGGCGGGTTCGGGTGAGCGCCCGGGGCCCGGTACGCCCGGCCGCCCGTACTCCTGCTGGGGGTGCTGGGGGTGCTGGGGTGCCTGCGGCGCACCGGCGGGTGCGGCGGCTGCGGTTCCCCGTCTGACCCCGCGCCCGCCGGCGGCGGCCGTGCCGCGGGCCGCCAGCTCGCTGAGCCGCTCGTGCAGGGCGGCCGCGCCGGGCCGCTCGGCGGGTTCCTTGGCAAGGCAGGCCCTGATGAGCGGGGCGAGTGGCGGGGGGACGGCGGACAGGTCGGGTTCCTCGTGGACGACCCGGTACAGCATCACTTCGGAGGACGCCCCGGAGCCGAACGGGGTGTCCCCGGTGAGCGCGTACGCGAGGGTGGCGCCGAAGGCGAAGACGTCGGTGGCCGGTGTGACGGCGACGCCGCGGACCTGCTCGGGGGCGAGGAAGCCGGGGGAGCCGACGGCGGTGCCGACGTGGGTGAGGGTGCTGGCGCCGCGCGACCAGGCGATGCCGAAGTCGATGATCCGCGGGCCGCGCGGGGAGAGCAGGATGTTCGAGGGCTTGAGGTCGCGGTGGACGACTCCGGCCTCGTGCACCTTGACCAGCCCGTCGGCCAGTGCGGCGCCGATCCGGGCGGCTTCGGGCCAGCTCAGCGGCCCTTCGTCGCCGACCCGCTTGTAGAGGGAGGGGCCGGGGACGTAGGCGGTGGCCAGCCAGGGGCGGTCGGCCTCGATGTCGGAGCCGACGACCCGGGCGGTGCAGCCGCCCCGGATCCTGGAGGCGGCGGCGATCTCGCGGGCGAAGCGGGTGCGGAACTCCTGGTCCTCGGCGAGTTCGGCTCGGATGAGCTTGAGGGCGACGCGCTGGCCGCGGCGGTCGGAGCCGAGGTAGACCACGCCCATGCCGCCGGCTCCCAGTCGCCGGTGCAGGCGGTACGGCCCGACGATGCGGGGGTCCTCACGCCTCAGCCGCATCATCGCCATGTCTCGTTCCCCGTCAGCCTGTGGGTGAGGCCCCGTCGGTTGGGGCATCGTCAGTTCCTGTCCGGCACAGCTTACGGACTGCCCGCTGCGGTGTGCTGATACGCAACACCTCAAGCCGCCGTGCGATTGTCCGATCGTGAGCTGAGCAGCAGGTCACAGGGGTGCCGAATCGCCTCTCGGGGTTGCCCCTCAGGGTTCCCCCGGGGGCGGTGCGCGACCTTCCTCCCCCTCCGGTAGTACGCCTTGAGTCTGAGCGTCATCCTCCGGGATGCCCGAGGAACAGTACGACGGCATGACGCCCGAAAGGCCCCCCGGCCAATAGCGTTGTGTCCAGCGGTGGACGGGGAGCTCGTCCCCCGAGGTAAGCCGTCCACCGCGCCAACTCGACCGGATCAGGAGCAGGGCCATGGCATCGCAGCAGACGGGAACCACCCGCCGGCGTCGACCGCCCTTCATCCAGCCCCAGTCCGCCGAGCGCCCCACCCGGCACCCCGCCGTCGCGCTGGCCATGGCCCTGCCGTGCGCCGTGCTGCTGGTGATGCTGTTCGGCGGGTGGGAGCAGATGGCGAACCAGGCCGAGGCCCTGGCCGATCTGATCGGCCGCTGAGGCGGACGGCACGGCCGCGGAGCCGTCAGGAGAAACAGAGAACACCAGAACGGGCACTGTTCCCCTGGGGACGGGGAGCAGTGCCGCCGGGGAGGCCGCGGGCCGCGATGACACGCGGACGGGCGAGAGCGGTGCGCAGAGCACCCCGGCAGGCGGAGACGCCGCGTACGGACGTCGGTGAGGGCGACCGTACGCGGCTCTTCTCCGCCCTCTTCCTCGAACCCGGAACGCAAGAGGCCGAGGCCGCGACCCTGACGGATCGCGGCCTCGGCCGTTACTGTGCGCGATACTGGGATTGAACCAGTGACCCCTACCGTGTCAAGGTAGTGCTCTCCCGCTGAGCTAATCGCGCCTGGTGTGGCGGTTGTGCAGCGAGCCCCGATGGGCTCGTTACTGTGCGCGATACTGGGATTGAACCAGTGACCCCTACCGTGTCAAGGTAGTGCTCTCCCGCTGAGCTAATCGCGCGTGGTGAGGCGGATGTGAAGCGGTGATATAGAGTTG
>NZ_JBHZCY010000263.1:0-1936 GCF_042786665.1 Kitasatospora sp. NPDC059146
GCGGGGGAGAGGGCGGCGATGCGCTCGCCCTGGACGGCCAGGCGGCCGCCGTCGACGACCCCGCCGGGCAGGACGAGCCGGGCGCCGGACAGGGCGAGATGATCGATGACGGTCACGCGCATCTCCCACACTGCTCACAACTGTTCATGGATCCCAAACTACAAGCAACTGTGAGCAGCGCATAGCCGCTTGCGGCGCCGACGGTGGCTTTCCCCGCTCCGGGGTTTCGGCCAAATGCGGGGCTGCTTCGCGACGGTGGCCCGGAATCGGAGCTCCCGGGCCGCCGTCCGGAGGGAGGGTGCTGAGCCACAGGGCTGCGCCCGTGGGGGCGAGTGCCCGCACAGCAGACACAGGGGGTCTTCAACGATGGCTGCTCTGAGCTACGAACTCCTCACCGATCCGGCCCCGCTCCAGGTGCCGGAGGCGGGCGAGGAGCCCAACGGATCGGTCTACCTCGTCGTCTCCAACCCGACCCCGGACGAGGTGATCTGGTACTCCATCGAGCTGCGGGTGCCCTGCGGCCAGCGGGAGGGGGACCTGACCGCGCACCCGAAGTCGATCAACGCCCGGATCGCCCAGAACAACGCGACCCGGGCGGGGGAGGACCCGACGGCGGTCTGGGACGACGGCAACGGCGTGCTGACCGTCACTCCCCGCCCCAACTCGCTCTTCCGGGAAGCCGGTTCACTCGTCCTGGTGCTGGACGGCTTCCCGGTCTCGGACAAGCCGGGGCTGGTCCTGCTCCAGGTGACGGAGCGGGCGGCGAACTGCTCCAGGGCGCAGCGCAACCCGGTGACCCTGGGCCTGGTGAAGCAACTGCCCAAGGTGCCGCGCAACTTCCGCCCGCAGGAGTCCCTGGTGGCGGGTGGCGCGGACGTCGTCCTGCGCTGGGACGGCCCGGCGAACCTGGAGTACCGGATCCAGGGCCCGGACGGCCTCTCGGTGCCCGTCCCGCAGCGGACCGGGGCGGGCTGGGAGTGGGCGCCGAAGGCGGGCGAGGAGCCGAAGCGGGACGCCACGTACACCCTGACGGCCACCCTCCCGGGGCGCGCGCAGCCGGGGTACTTCCTCACCACCACCGTGCACCTGCGCAGCCCCGAGTTCGAGGCGGTGACCGCGACGGCCGGGGTGCACACCCCGTGGGTCCGGGGCACGACGACGGCGCGCGGGCGGATCACCTTCACCGGGCAGGGCGCCCAGATCCGCGACGAGGCCGATGCGCTGGGCACCCTGGCGGCCGCCGGGGTGGAGGCCGTGACGGTGGAGGCACGGCAGGTGGACGCCGTGGAGCTGCGGGCCGCGGAGGCGGCGATCGGCACGGTCACCGCCGGGTCGGTCCGGGGCCACGACGACGACGCCGGGCGGATCGAGTTCCCGCCCGGCGGGATCAGGGTCGGCCACGGCAGCGGCGGCGACCTCGGGATCGTCACGGTGGAGACGGTCAGCGCGGCCGGGGTCAACACCGGCTGGGTGGGGGACCGTGCCGGGGCCAAGGGCTGGCTGGAGTTCCCGCAGTCCGGGGTGGAGGTCCGCAAGGACGGCGGCACGGACTGGGGGACCGTCACCGCCGGCGAGGCGGACCTCAACGACCTGGTCACCCGCCGTGCCCAGGTCAGGGAACGCCTCACCCTCCAGGGCGGGTTGACCGTCGACAACGTGCTGGAGACCCAGGACGGCCCGCCGCGGTTGATCGTCCACGGCGGCCTGGAGGCCGAGGGCGACCTGAACGCCTGGCGCACGCTCACGGTCGCCGGGGACCTCAGCACCAAGGCGATGCTGCGGGTCCAGGGCGAGTCGCGCTTCCAGGGCAAGGTGAACGCCAACGGGCACCTGTCGGTCCGCAACGGACAGGAGTGGATCGTGCACACCAATGACGGGCAGGTCTCGGTCAAGGGCGACCTGCGGGTCCACGGGGCGTTCCGCGCTGACAGCTGAC
>NZ_JBHZCY010000264.1:0-1889 GCF_042786665.1 Kitasatospora sp. NPDC059146
GTCCGCACCGGACCGGGCCCCGCGGCGAGCCGTCCCTCAGAGGTCGAGGCCGGTCAGCACCATGACCTTCTCGACGGTGTAGTCGTCCATCGCGTACTTGACGCCCTCACGGCCGACACCGGAGTCCTTGACGCCGCCGTACGGCATCTGGTCGGCCCGGTAGGACGGCGCGTCGCCGATGATCACACCGCCGACCTCCAGCTCCCGGTGCGCCCGGAAGGCGGTCTGCAGGTCGTGGGTGAACACGCCCGCCTGCAGGCCGAACGGCGAGTCGTTGACCGCCGCGAAGGCCTCCTCGACGCCCTCCACCCGGTGCAGCGACAGCACCGGGCCGAACACCTCGGCCTTGGCCAGGATCGCGTCGGCGGGCAGCTCGGCCAGCACGGTCGGGGCGTACGTCGCGCCCTCGCGGGTGCCGCCGGCGAGCAGCTTGGCGCCCTTGGCGACCGCGTCGTCCACCCAGGACTCCACCCGCTTCGCGGCGTTCTCGTCGACCAGCGGGCCGACGTCCGTCGCGTCGTCGTTCGGGTCACCGGTGACCTGCGCCGCGACCTTCGCCACGACCTTCTCCACCAGCGCGTCGTACACCGACGCGTCGGCGATCACCCGCTGCACCGAGATGCAGGACTGGCCGCCCTGGTAGTTCGCGAACATCGCGATCCGGGTCGCCGCCCAGTCCAGGTCCGTCTCCGAGGACCAGTCCGCCAGCACCACGGCCGCGGCGTTGCCGCCCAGCTCCAGGGTGGTGTGCTTGCGCGGCACCGAGTCCATGATCTGGTAGCCGACCTTGTCCGAACCGGTGAAGGAGATCACCGGCACGCGCGGGTCCTGCACCAGGGCCGGCATCCGCTCGTTCGGCACCGTCAGGATCGACCAGGAGCCGGCCGGCAGGTCCGTCTCGGCCAGGATCTCGCCCAGCACCATCGCCGACAGCGGCGTCGCCGGGGCCGGCTTGAGGATGATCGGGGCGCCGACCGCGATCGCCGGGGCGACCTTGTGGGCGACCAGGTTCAGCGGGAAGTTGAACGGGGCGATCCCCAGCACCACACCGCGCGGGAAGCGGCGCACCACCGCGAAGCGGCCCACGCCGCCCGGGTCGGTGTCCAGCCGCATCGTCTCGCCGTTGGTGCGGCGCGCCTCCTCGGCGGCCCAGCGGAAGACCGACACCGCGCGGCCGACCTCGCCGCGGGCCCACTTGACCGGCTTGCCGTTCTCGGCCGTGATCAGCTGGGCGAGCTCCTCGGTGCGCTCCGCCAGCCGCTTGGCCACGTGGTCCAGGGCGGCGGCCCGCTGGTGCGCCGGCGTCGCGGCGAACACCGGCAGCGCGGCCACGGCGGCGTCCAGCGCCTCCTCGACCTGGGCCTCGGTCGGCACGCTGACCCGACCGACCAGACGGCCGTCCCAGCTGTTGTGCACCTCGAAGGCGGCGTCACCGCTCGCCCGGCGGCCGGCGAGCCAGAAATCGTACGTGGTGGTCACCGTGGTACCGGCCCTCTCCTCGTCGTCGTACGGCCCACGGGCGTGGGACCCGAACCCGAGGGTAGGTGCGCGGAGCGGCCGACCGGATTGGCCGACTAGGAGCGTTCCGCCCCGGAGCCACTCCACCGCGTCCAGCCGGGCCCGCTACTCCTCGCCGGAGCGCAGCGCCAGCCACAGCTCCATCCGCACGTCCGTGTCGTCCAGCGAACGGCCCAGCAGCTCCTCGACCCGCCGCATCCGGTAGCGCAGCGTGTGCCGGTGCACCCCCAGGTCCGCCGCGGCGGCGTCCCACTGCCCGTGCCGCGACAGCCACGCCCGCAGCGAGGCCACCAGGTCCCCGCGGGCCGTCCGGTCGTGATCGCGCAGCGGCCGCAGCAGCCCCTCCGCGAACGCCGTCACCGCGTCCTCAC
>NZ_JBHZCY010000265.1:0-1867 GCF_042786665.1 Kitasatospora sp. NPDC059146
GTCCCGGTCGCTGCATTGGAGAAGGCACTTAGGCAAATCCGGGTGCGGAATTCAAGGGTGTGGCGCGAGCTCCTTAGGGAGCGAAGCAATTGGAAGTGGTTCCAAGAAAAGCCTCTAAGCTTCAGTCTAACGATGACCGTACCGCAAACCGACACAGGTGGGCGAGATGAGTATTCTAAGGCGCTTGAGAGAACTCGGGAGAAGGAACTCGGCAAATTGGTACCGTAACTTCGGGATAAGGTACGCCCTTGTAGCTTGACTGGCTTGCGCCAGAAGGGTGAAGGGGTTGCAATAAACTGGTGGCTGCGACTGTTTAATAAAAACACAGCACTCTGCAAACACGAAAGTGGACGTATAGGGTGTGACGCCTGCCCGGTGCCGGAAGATTAAATGATGGGGTGCAAGCTCTTGATTGAAGTCCCGGTAAACGGCGGCCGTAACTATAACGGTCCTAAGGTAGCGAAATTCCTTGTCGGGTAAGTTCCGACCTGCACGAATGGCGTAACGATGGCCACACTGTCTCCTCCCGAGACTCAGCGAAGTTGAAGTGTTTGTGATGATGCAATCTACCCGCGGCTAGACGGAAAGACCCCATGAACCTTTACTGTAGCTTTGCATTGGACTTTGAACCGATCTGTGTAGGATAGGTGGGAGGCTATGAAACCGGAACGCTAGTTTCGGTGGAGCCGTCCTTGAAATACCACCCTGGTTTGTTTGAGGTTCTAACCTTGGCCCGTGATCCGGGTCGGGGACAGTGCATGGTAGGCAGTTTGACTGGGGCGGTCTCCTCCCAAAGCGTAACGGAGGAGTACGAAGGTACGCTAGGTACGGTCGGAAATCGTGCTGATAGTGCAATGGCATAAGCGTGCTTAACTGCGAGACCGACAAGTCGAGCAGGTGCGAAAGCAGGTCATAGTGATCCGGTGGTTCTGTATGGAAGGGCCATCGCTCAACGGATAAAAGGTACTCTGGGGATAACAGGCTGATACCGCCCAAGAGTTCATATCGACGGCGGTGTTTGGCACCTCGATGTCGGCTCATCTCATCCTGGGGCTGTAGCCGGTCCCAAGGGTATGGCTGTTCGCCATTTAAAGAGGTACGTGAGCTGGGTTTAAAACGTCGTGAGACAGTTTGGTCCCTATCTGCCGTGGGCGTTGGATATTTGAAGGGGGCTGCTCCTAGTACGAGAGGACCGGAGTGGACGAACCTCTGGTGTACCGGTTGTCACGCCAGTGGCATCGCCGGGTAGCTATGTTCGGAAGAGATAACCGCTGAAAGCATCTAAGCGGGAAACTCGCCTTAAGATGAGATATCCCTGGGGACTAGATCCCCTTGAAGGGTCGTTCGAGACCAGGACGTTGATAGGTCAGGTGTGTAAGCGCAGTAATGCGTTCAGCTAACTGATACTAATTGCCCGTAAGGCTTGATCCTATAACAAGTCTGCCTTGTAGATCTGCGCCGTGCGACAGCACCGGCCGCGATCCAAAGCGACAAGTTGGATTCTCGTGTGTGATACACACAACTCAAGATTACTGCTTCTTCCAGGATTGGTTGTGCTGCGAAGCCAGCGCAACAACCCTCTTTGCCTGATGACCATAGCGAGTCGGTCCCACCCCTTCCCATCCCGAACAGGACCGTGAAACGACTCTACGCCGATGATAGTGCGGATTCCCGTGTGAAAGTAGGTAATCGTCAGGCTCCCTAAGCCAGAAACCCCCGCCCGAAAGGCGGGGGTTTTTGCATTGGCGCGGCAGAAATGCACAAGGGATCGAGGCGGGCGGCCTGCCTGGAGCCGGGGCGCCGAACGCGCCGATCTAGGCGTCTGCCGTTCTCGAGCAATTCACAGCTCTGCGCCGCTGATCAAATC
>NZ_JBHZCY010000266.1:0-1807 GCF_042786665.1 Kitasatospora sp. NPDC059146
TCCCTGGAGGTCCCGGCTTCTCGGCTGGCCAAGGCGCTCGGGCTGATCGCCGAGGCGCTGCGGGCGCCCGCGTTCGCCGACAGCGAGGTCGAGCGACTGGAGTTCGACGCCTTCTACGCGGCGTCCTTCTCCCGCCTGACCGGGCAGCTCTACGCGATGACCGGCGACTGGTCCGAAGCGCAGGACGTGGTCCAGGAGGCCTTCATCCGCGCGTGGGACCGACGGCGCACCTTCGACCTGGACCACGCCCCGGAGGCGTGGATCCGGACCACGGCCCGGCGGCTGGCCGTATCCCGCTGGCGGCGCCTGGCCCGGGGCCTGCACCTGGCCGGACGCCACCACCGCCCGGAACCACCCACCGTCGAACCGCCCACCGAGGACCACCTGATGCTGGTCACCGCGCTCCGCGACCTGCCCGAGGCACAGCGGAGCGCCCTGGTCCTGCACCACATGTGCGACCTCCCCGTCGAGCAGGTCGCGGCCGAGACCGGCGCCAGCGTCAGCGCCGTCAAGAGCCGCCTCACCCGGGGCCGGACCGCGCTCGCGGCCGGACTCGCCGACCGGACCCCGAGCAGCGAGGAAGGAAAGCTCCGTGTCTGACCCCCTCCACGACACCGTCGGCGACCGGCTGCGGCTGCTCGGCACGCAGGTGCCCGCACCGGCCCTGCCCGCTGCCGAGATCCGCCGACGCGCCGACCGGCGCCGCCACCGCCGGCACCGCCGGTACGCCCTGGGCGCGACCGCGGCCTGCGCCGCGGCGGCCCTGTACCTGACCCTCCCGTCCGGGCCGCCCTCACCGCGGCCGCAGCACGGAGCAGTGGTCACCACGGACACTCCCTCCGTGCCGGCCCCCGCCTCCGACTCCCCCCGCCCCCCGGTTGCTTCTGCGGTGACGAGTACGAAGACGGTTCCGATCGAGTCCGGGGCGGTGGCCCGGATCCTGGCTTCCTGCCTGGGTTCCGACGCGTCGCGCTACCACGCGGTGATCGCGGTCCGCACTCCGGTCGCCTCGCAGGACACCGACGGCGTGGTCGTGGCCGTCGACTCCGCGAAGCAGTACGTGCAGTGCGAGACGAAGGGCGACAAGGGCACCAGCCGGTCCGTGCCCGCGACGTTCATCAACGACCGCCTGTGGGGCGCCGGCCACCGGATCGAGTTCTTCGACAGTTTCAGCTCCCGGGCCGGCAGCGGGCAGGTCCTCTCGCTGGGCGCCGGGCACTACACGCCCGATGTCGCCAAGGTGACCATCAGCTACGGCGACGACCCGACGCAGTACCCGGCCGTCATGGCGGACGGCGCGTTCGTCCACGCGGCCGCCGTCACCGCCAGCTCCGACCCCAAGGCCTTCCCCCCGGACGCCTACGTCCACGCCTTCAACGCGGACGGCAAGGAGATCTACAACCAGAAGACCCAGCCCAACACCGACGACTCCCGCCGGTAGGCGCCGTCGACCGGCCCTGCGGCGGCGAGCTCCCCGTACTCCCCGCCGCAGGGCCGGCGACGGCGGACCCTGCGGCGGTCACGGGCCGTGTCATATCAGGCGGTGCGCCCGGAGATCGGCCACGTACTTGGTGATCAGCTCCGGTGACAGGTGGGGGATGTCGTCGCCGTCGTCGAGGGCCGCGGCCCGTACGGCCGCGCGGAACCGGTCCGCCGGCAGGGCGGATCCGGCGAGTGGCTGTTCCGGCTCGGTGAAGGCGTGCAGCAGCGGGAGCAGCGAATGCCGGCGCCGGCGGTCGGGCAGGCCGCGCAGGGCGGACTCGAAGCGGTCGATCCACTCGGCGTGGTCCTGGACGCGGGTCAGGGG
>NZ_JBHZCY010000267.1:0-1718 GCF_042786665.1 Kitasatospora sp. NPDC059146
GTGCTGACCCGGCCGGGTCAGCACCCGCCGGGTCGGCACCGGCCGGGGCGCGGTGGTCGAAGGCGATCAACGGATCCCCGGTCAGCGGGTGTTCGACCACCGCGGCCCGGACGCCGAAGACCTCGGCCAGCAGCTCCGCCGTCAGCACCTCGCGCGGCGCCCCGGAGGCCACCAGGGCGCCGCGGTGCAGCACGTGCAGACGGTCGCAGACCGAGGCGGCGGCGTTGAGGTCGTGCAGCGCGACCAGGGTGGTGCGGCGCTGCTCCCGCAGCAGGGCGAGGAGTTCGACCTGGTGGCGGACGTCCAGGTGGTTGGTCGGCTCGTCCAGCACCAGGACGTCCGGCTGCTGGGCGAGCGCGCGGGCGAGCAGCACCCGCTGCCGTTCACCGCCGGAGAGCTGGGCGAAGCGGCGGTCCGCGGCCCCGGACATGCCGACCCGGTGCAGGGCCTCGGCGGTGATCCGGTGGTCCTCTGGGTCGTCGGCCGCGAACGCCCGCTTGTACGGGGTGCGGCCCATCGCGACGACCTCGCGCACGCTCAACTCGAAGTCCCCGCCGCGTTCCTGGGGCAGTGCCCCGATGTGCCGGGCGGACTCGGCGGGCCGCAGCTCCGCCAGGTCCCGCCCGGCCAGCAGGACCCGGCCGGCGCTGGGCCGCAGGTGCCGGTAGACGGTGCGCAGCAGGCTGGACTTGCCGCTGCCGTTGGGCCCGACCAGTCCGGCGATCTCGCCCTCCTCGGCGACCAGGTGGACTCCGGCCACCACGGTGCGCCCGGCCAGGGCGACGCTCAGGTCCTCGACGGCGATCCTCAACTGCGCTCCAGTCGTTGGTCCAGCAGGTAGAGCAGGGTGGGGGCGCCGAGTACGGCGGTGACCACGCCGATCGGCAGTTCCTGGCCGTCCAGGGCGGTGCGGGCCACGGTGTCGACGACGACCAGGAGCACGGCCCCGGTGAGGGCGGACAGCGGCAGCAGGCGCCGGTGGTCGCCGCCGACGAGCAGTCGGCAGACGTGCGGGACCATCAGCCCGACGAAGCCGATCGCCCCGGAGACGGCGACCAGCACTCCGGTGAGGACGCTGGTGACGACGAAGACCTCGCGGCGCAGCCGGGTGACGTCCACGCCGAGTCCGGCGGCCGTCTCGTCCCCCATCAGCATCGCGTTGAGCCCGCGGGCCCGCGCCTGGAGCAGGGCCAGGCCGAGTGCCACGGCGGCGACGGGGACGGCGAGTTGGGACCAGACGGCGCCGCCGAGGCTGCCCATGAGCCAGAACAGCACGCCCCGGGTCTGCTGTTCGTCGCTGGTCTGCAGGACGAGGTAGCTGGTGATGCCGCCGAGGAACTGGGCGATGCCGATGCCGGCCAGCACCAGGCGCAGGGGGGAGAAGCCGCCGCCGCGCCGGGCCATCAGCCAGACCAGGGAGAACGCGGCGAGCGCCCCGGCGAAGGCGGCCAGGGAGACGGTGAGGCCGAGCCCGCTGCCGAGGGAGAGTTCGAGCCCGAAGGCGGTGCCGAGGACGAGGGTGGCGACCGCTCCGAGGGAGGCTCCGGAGGAGATGCCGAGCAGGTAGGGGTCGGCGAGCGGGTTGCGGACCAGGGCCTGGACGGCGGTGCCGACCAGGCCGAGTCCGGCGCCCACCACGGCCGCCAGCAGGGCGCGTGGGACGCGCAGTTGCCAGACGATGAGGTCGCGGGTGCCGGGCTCGGGGGCCCGGCGGGAGA
>NZ_JBHZCY010000269.1:0-1546 GCF_042786665.1 Kitasatospora sp. NPDC059146
TGCAGGTCGGAACTTACCCGACAAGGAATTTCGCTACCTTAGGATGGTTATAGTTACCACCGCCGTTTACTGGCGCTTAAGTTCTCAGCTTCGCCTGGACGAATCCAAGCTAACCGGTCCCCTTAACGTTCCAGCACCGGGCAGGCGTCAGTCCGTATACATCGCCTTACGGCTTCGCACGGACCTGTGTTTTTAGTAAACAGTCGCTTCTCGCTGGTCTCTGCGGCCACCCCCAGCTCAGAGTGCAAGACTCATCACCAGGAATGGCCCCCCTTCTCCCGAAGTTACGGGGGCATTTTGCCGAGTTCCTTAACCATAGTTCACCCGAACGCCTCGGTATTCTCTACCTGACCACCTGAGTCGGTTTGGGGTACGGGCCGCCATGAAACTCGCTAGAGGCTTTTCTCGACAGCATAGGATCATCCACTTCACCACAATCGGCTCGGCATCAGGTCTCAGACTACGTGTGAGGCGGATTTGCCTACCTCACGTCCTACACCCTTACCCCGGGACAACCACCGCCCGGGCTGGACTACCTTCCTGCGTCACCCCATCGCTCACCTACTACAGACTTGGATCGGCGGCTCCACCACTTCCCTTTGCCCGAAGGCTCCGGGACGGCTTCACGGCCTTAGCATCATCTGGTTCAGCGTTGGCGCTTCAAAGCGGGTACGGGAATATCAACCCGTTGTCCATCGACTACGCCTGTCGGCCTCGCCTTAGGTCCCGACTTACCCTGGGCAGATCAGCTTGACCCAGGAACCCTTGGTCAATCGGCGCAAGAGTTTCCCACTCTTGTATCGCTACTCATGCCTGCATTCTCACTCGTATACCGTCCACGACTGGTTTCCACCGCCGCTTCACCCGGCACACGACGCTCCCCTACCCATCCACGCAGCCGTTAGGCCTTCACACGTGAATGACACGACTTCGGTGGTGTGCTTGAGCCCCGCTACATTGTCGGCGCGGAATCACTTGACCAGTGAGCTATTACGCACTCTTTCAAGGGTGGCTGCTTCTAAGCCAACCTCCTGGTTGTCTCTGCGACTCCACATCCTTTCCCACTTAGCACACGCTTAGGGACCTTAGTCGGTGTTCTGGGCTGTTTCCCTCTCGACCATGGAGCTTATCCCCCACAGTCTCACTGCCACGCTCTCACTTACCGGCATTCGGAGTTTGGCTAAGGTCAGTAACCCGGTAAGGCCCATCGCCTATCCAGTGCTCTACCTCCGGCAAGAAACACGTGACGCTGCACCTAAATGCATTTCGGGGAGAACCAGCTATAACGGAGTTTGATTGGCCTTTCACCCCTAACCACAGGTCATCCCCCAGGTTTTCAACCCTGGTGGGTTCGGTCCTCCACACGGTCTTACCCGCGCTTCAACCTGCCCATGGCTAGATCACTCCGCTTCGGGTCTTGGGCATGCAACTGGGTCGCCCTATTCGGACTCGCTTTCGCTACGGCTACCCCACACGGGTTAACCTCGCTACACACCGCAAACTCGCAGGCTCATTCTTCAAAAGGCACGCAGTCACGGCCCACCAG
>NZ_JBHZCY010000270.1:0-1487 GCF_042786665.1 Kitasatospora sp. NPDC059146
GCCCCGCACCCGTCTCCTCCGGGTGCGGGGCCGACGGCCTGCGGTGCGTCAGTCCCCGGCACCGGCCGGAGCGGCGCCCTCGGCGGCGGGGCGGCCGGTCGCTGGACGGTCGGTCGCGGGGCGGCCGGGCAGCAGCAGGCAGAGCGGCACGGCGGCGGCGGTGAGCGCCACCGACCACCAGAAGGCCTGGTCGAAGCCCTGGGCCAGGGCGGTCGAGGTGCGGATGCCGCCGGTGCCGTGCTGGAGCACCACGGTGAGCAGCGCGATGCCCACCGAGCCGCCGATCTGCTGGGCGACCCTGGTGATGATGCTGGCGTCGGGGATCTCGGCGCGCTCCAGACCGGCGAAGGCGGCACCGGCCGGGGCGATCATGGCGGCGCCCAGCGCGAGGCCGCGGACGAACAGGGCCGCCGCCAGCGGGAGCAGACCGGTGTCGGCGCCGACGAAGGCGAACGGCACGGTGGCGGCGGCGACCAGGACGAAGGCCGCCAGCGAGACCCGGCGGGGGCCGAAGCGGTCGGTGTAGCGGCCGGCCAGGCCGCGGGCCAGCAGCGCTCCGACGCCCTGCGGGATGAGCAGCAGGCCGGCGCCGAGCGCGTCCTGCCCGCGCAGCTGCTGGAAGTACAGCGGCAGCAGCAGCATCGGCCCGTACAGGGCGACGCCGCCCAGGAAGAGCAGGGTGGCGGAGGAGGCCACCGAACGGTGGCGGAACAGTCGCACGCCGACCAGGGCGCCCTCGGGGCGGGCCAGCGCCCGAGCGGTGAAGCCGGCGACCAGGGCGAGCCCGCCGAGCAGCGGGACGAGCACCTCGGCGGTGGCGAAGCCGCCCCGGCCGTCGACCCGGGAGAGGCCGTAGATCACGGCGGCGCAGCCCGGGGAGAGCAGCAGCATGCCGGGCACGTCCGGCCGGGCGCGCGGCCGGTCCGGGCCGGGGCGGTCGTCGGGCAGGTCGCGGCGGGCGAGCAGCACGCCGACGACGCAGAACGGGATGTTGACGAGGAACAGCCAGCGCCAGTCGGCGACGTGCAGGATCAGTCCGCCCAGCACCGGGCCGAGGATCGGGCCGAGCGCGGTGGGCACGGTGATGATCGCCATCACCTTGCCGGTGTTGCGCCCCTTGGCGGCCTGCATCAGCAGGGTGCTGACCAGCGGCATCATCAGCCCGCCGGCGACGCCCTGGACGACCCGGAAGGCGATCAGGGAGGCCGCGTCCCAGGCCAGGGCGCTGAGCACGGAGCCCAGCAGGAAGCCGAGGAGGGCGGCGATCCAGAGCCGGCGGCCGCCGAACCGCGCCTGGGCCCAGCCGGCCAGCGGGATGGTGACGAACACGGCGAGCAGGTAGCCGGTGCCCACCCACTGGACGGTGGAGAGCGGGGCGTGCAGCCGCTCGGCGAGGTCGTCGAGGGCGACGCTGACGATGGTGGTGTCGAAGACGACGGCGAGGGCGCCGGTGATCAGGGTGACGGCCAGCCGCCACACGGCGGGGT
>NZ_JBHZCY010000271.1:0-1425 GCF_042786665.1 Kitasatospora sp. NPDC059146
CTAGTAGTGCTTTGTTAGGTCGGGGCTGGTCTTGGTCTGGGCAGTGGTCGCTGGCAGGTCGGGCATGTGCCGTTCCAGGTGGCCAGGAGGTGTTGGAGGGCTCTGACCGCCTGGTAGAGGGTCATGCCCGAGCAGGCACTTTTGGGCGGCTCCGGGCGAGGGTGACGAAGAGGTGGGCGGCGGTGACGAGGGTGACGTGGCGGTGCCAGCCGGTCCAGGAACGGCCCTCGAAGTGGTCGAGGCCCAGGGCGGTCTTCAGCTCGCGGTAGTCGTGCTCGATCCGCCAGCGGATCTTGGCCAGGCCCACCAGGTCCTCGACGGGTGTGTCGGCGGGCAGGTTGGACACCCAGTAGTGGGACGGCTCGGCCAGGTGGGCGGGCCACTGGGCCAGCAGCCAGCATGCGGCAATGGTGCCGTTCTCCGCGGGCCGGGGCCGGCGTCCGGCCAGCCGGACCCGCAGGACGACGAAGTCGCCGCTCAGGCGGTCGCGGGACCCGTGTCGCCAGGTGATCGTGCGGGCCGCCGCTCGGCCGGCGGCCCGCACGTGCTCGGCCAGCGGGATCGGGCGGGTGCGGTAGCGGGGCTTGGGGCGGGGGCCGAGTCCGCCGTAGGGCGGCTGGTGGGGGAGCGCGTCCAGCGGGTGGGCGGTTGCCAGGCCCTTGACCTGCACGATCCACCGCAGGCCGCGCTCGTCGAGGGCGTTGCGGAAGTGGGCGTTGTCGCCGTAGCCGGCGTCCGCGACCACGACCGGCGCGGTGAGGTGCCAGGTGGCGAGCTCGTCGAGCATCTCCAGCGCGAGGCGCCATTTCGGGCGGTGGACCTCACTGTCGGGGACGCGGCAGTGGGCCCGCCGCCGCCCGGCGCGGGCGGCGGCGGCCTCATCCGCGGCATGCTCCGGGTCCCAGGCGGCGGGCAGGAACAGACGCCAGTCGAGCGGGCGGGACGCCTGGTCGGTGACCGCGTGGACGCTCACTCCGACCTGGCAGTTGCCGACCTTGCCGAGCGTCCCGGAGTACTGGCGGGCGACCCCGGGCGAGGCGGTGCCGTCCTTCGGGAACCCGGTGTCGTCGACCACCCAGGCGGCCGGTGCCAGCGATTCCACCGCCCGGCGGGCGATCCGAGCCCGCACCGCCTCGACCGGCCAGGTCGAGGCGGTGATGAACTGCTGCAGGCGCTGGTGGTCGATCCCGAGGCGCTCGGCCATCGGCTGCATCGACTTGCGCCGTCCGTCCAGCAGCAGACCACGCAGATAGCCCAGGCCCTTGTCCCGCTGGTCCGCACGCCGCAACGGAGCGAAGAGCTCCGCCGCGAACGCCTCCAACTCATCACGTAACAGTGCCAGTTCGTCCGGAGTCACACCGACAGCGAACCGCCGAACCGCCAACCTGCCCAGACCCCGCGCAACACGTAACAAAGCACTACTAG
>NZ_JBHZCY010000272.1:0-1374 GCF_042786665.1 Kitasatospora sp. NPDC059146
GGGCGGCGGTTTCAACCGTGACGACCGTGGCGGCTTCCGTCGCGACGACCGCCCCCAGGGTGGCGGCTTCCGCCGGGACGACCGCCCGAGCGGGTTCCGTCGCGACGACCGTGACGACCGTCCCCGTCGTGACGACCGTCCGTCCTACGGCGACCGTGGCGACCGTGGCGGCGACCGCGGCGGTTTCAACCGTGACCGTGGCGACCGTCCGCAGGGTGGTGGCTTCAACCGTGACCGCGGTGGCGACCGTGGCGGCTTCCGTCGGGACGACCGCCAGGGTGGCGGCGGCTTCCGTCGTGACGACCGTCCGTCCTACGGCGACCGTGGCGACCGTGGCGGCGACCGCGGCCGTGGGGACTACGACGACCGTCGTGGCAACTTCGAGCCGGTCAAGCGCCTGCCGATCCCGGAGGACGTCACCGGCTTCGAGCTGGACGCGGACGTGCGCCAGGAGCTCAAGAGCCTGCCCAAGACCCTCGCGGACGACGTCGCGCGCAACCTGGTGATGGTGGCCCGGCTGCTCGACGGCGACGCGGAGGAGGCCTACCAGTACTCCCGCGTCGCGCTGCGGCTGGCGTCCCGCGTGCCCGCCGTCCGTGAGGCGGCCGGTTTCGCCTCGTACATGACGCAGCGTTACTCCGAGGCGCTGACCGAGTTCCGCGCCGCCCGTCGGATGACCGGTCGTGCCGACCTGTGGCCCGTGATGGCCGACTGCGAGCGCGGTCTGGGCCGTCCGGAGCGGGCGCTGGCGATGGCCGGCGAGCCCGAGGTGAAGCAGCTGGACAAGGCCGGCCAGGTGGAGATGCGCCTGGTCGCGGCCGGTGCCCGCAGCGACATGCAGCAGTTCGAGGCGGCCGTCGTCACCCTGCAGAGCCCGGAGCTGGCCTCCAGCGCCGTGCACCCGTGGACCGCGCGCCTGCGGTACGCCTACGCCGAGGCGCTGATCGCGGCCGGCCGTGGCGACGAGGCCCGTGACTGGTTCGCCAAGGCCGCCGAGGCCGACACCGAGGGTTCGACCAACGCCTCGGAGCGCCTGGCCGAGATCGACGGCGTGGAGTTCACCGACGCGCTCGACCCGGAGCTGGCCGACGAGGACGTCGACCGCGCCGAGGCCCCGGCGAAGAAGCGCGGCGGCGACGTCTCCGACGACCGTGTGATCTTCGAGGACGAAGAGGACGTCGAGGAGTTCTACGACGAGGACGACCTCGAGATCGACGAGGACTTCGACGGCATGGTCCCCGAGCGCGCCGCGGACGCCAAGGCCGACGAGGCCGAGAAGGCCGACAAGGCCGAGGCCAAGGGCGACGCCCAGGCCTGAGCGCCCTGAAACACGCCGTGAGGCCCTGCCGATGCCCCTTCGGGGGAGATCGGCAG
>NZ_JBHZCY010000273.1:0-1244 GCF_042786665.1 Kitasatospora sp. NPDC059146
ACCTTGCCGAGGTCCGCGCGGAAGGCGGGCCCTCCGGTGACCTCCGCGTGCAGGGACGCGGGCAGGTCCCGTGCGGCGGCGCTACGGATCCGGTCGACGGCGGTGGCGTTCTCGTCGTCGCCCCAGCCGGTGGCCAGGACGACGGCGACGGTCGCGACCTTGTCCTCGACGAACCGGGGCGCGGCTGCGGCCGGGGCGGTCCCCATGGTGCCGAGCACGGTCGCGCGTTCGGAGATGACGGCCCGCTGGGCGTCGCTGAGGGGGCTGTTGTCGGTGTTGCTGTAGACCACGAGTGCCGGGGCGGCAGCACCGGACGGGAAGGTCCGGAGGATCTCGGCGACCTGGGCGGACTGGGCGGAGGCAGGCAGGCCGATGCCGGTCGCCTTCGTGGTGGTGGCGTCACCGGGGCCCAGCGCGAACGCCGCGCCCAGGCCGATGACGGTCAGGAGCAGCACGAGCCACGCGGTCGTCCGTGGCCTCGCGAGCAGGCCCCCCGCCGGGGACGGTCGGTCGGTGGGCTGCGGCCCGGCGTGCAGGGTCGGGGAAGGGGACACGGGAACGCACACCCTCAAAGTCGTTAAGTTACTTAGCGATAGCTACCGTGGCAGACTTCTCCGTATGGCGCAACACCCGTCCTTCGGAGCCGGACCGGATTCGGATTCCGGACAACGCGAAACCGCCCGCCCGCACGGCGCGCCGGCGGGCGACGAGCTCTCCCGGACGCTGCGCGACGTGCTCACCCTGACCCAGCTCGCCCGCGCGGTCCTCGCCGAGCGTCTCGGCATGCCGCTCACCAACGTCGAGGCCGTCGAGCACGTGGTCATGGCAAGCGGTGCGGGCGAGCCGATCGGCCCGGTCGAACTCTCCCGCCGCCTCGGCGTCACCAGCGCCGCCGGGACCCAGTCCGTCAACCGGCTCGTCTCCGAAGGGCACATGACGCGCGGCCCCCACCCCAGCGACCGCCGCCGCCAGATCCTGGGCGTCACGGACAGCGGGCTCACCCATGTGATGGGCGAACTCACCCCGCTCCTGGAACTCCTCCACGCGGCGTCCACGGATCTGGACGAGACCGAACGCGCCGCAGCGAAGCGCTATCTGGACAACGTGACCGAGGCCTACCGCACCTACCTGGCACTGGCAGCCGAATAGCAGCGCTCGGGGCTCGCCACCGCAGCGGCGGCAGCACCTTGGCGCGAGACGGCTCGGCGAGGCCCACCGGCGGGACACCGGTGGCACGCGTGTAC
>NZ_JBHZCY010000274.1:0-1217 GCF_042786665.1 Kitasatospora sp. NPDC059146
CCTCCCGTGGCCAGCCCGACCCAGACGCTGGAGTTCCAGGCGGAGACCCGCCAGCTGCTGCAGCTGGTGATCCACTCGATCTACTCGAACAAGGACATCTTCCTGCGTGAGCTGATCTCCAACGCCTCCGACGCCCTCGACAAGCTCCGCCTGGAATCCCTCACCGACACCGACCTCGACGTCGACACCTCCGACCTGCACATCACGCTGGAGGTCGACAAGGGGGCCCGCACCCTGACGGTGCGGGACAACGGCATCGGCATGACCCGCGACGAGGTCGTCGAACTGATCGGCACCATCGCCAAGTCCGGCACCGCCGGCCTACTGGCCAAGATCAAGGAGGCCAAGGACGCGGACGCGGCGCAGCACCTGATCGGGCAGTTCGGAGTCGGCTTCTACTCGGCGTTCATGGTCGCCGACAAGGTCACCCTGCATACCCGCCGGGCCGGCACCGAGCAGGGCACCGCCTGGGAGTCCGACGGCGAGGGCACCTACACCATCGCGCAGGCCGAGGGCCTGCCGGTGGGCACCTCGGTGACGCTGCACCTCAAGCCGGCGGACGGCGAGGACGGGCTCGGCGACTACCTCGCGGCGTGGAAGATCCGCCAGATCGTCAAGCAGTACTCGGACTTCATCCGCTGGCCCATCCGCATGGCCACCGAATCCCTCGGCAACGCAGAGCCTGCTGCCGAAGAGGGCACCGAGCCCGCCACCGGGGACACGACCGCCCCCGAGCTGGAGACGCTGAACTCGATGAAGGCACTGTGGGCACGCCCGCGCTCGGAGGTGTCCGAGACCGAGTACCGCGAGTTCTACCAGCAGATCAGCCACGACTGGCAGGCCCCGGCCGAGACGATCCACATGCGCGCCGAGGGCACCTTCGAGTACGAGGCGCTGCTGTTCGTCCCCGCCCACGCCCCGTTCGACCTGTTCTCCCGCGACACCAAGCGCGGCGTCCAGCTGTACGTCAAGCGCGTGTTCATCATGGACGACTGCGACGCGCTGATGCCCAACTACCTGCGGTTCGTCAAGGGCGTCGTCGACGCCCACGACCTGTCGCTGAACGTCTCGCGCGAGATCCTCCAGCACGACCGCCAGATCACCGCCGTTCGCCGGCGCCTCGTCAAGAAGGTCCTCGGCGCCCTCAAGGACATGCAGACCAACCGGACGGACACCTACACCGGGCTGTGGGAGCAGTTCGGCCGGGTCCTCAAGGA
>NZ_JBHZCY010000275.1:0-1173 GCF_042786665.1 Kitasatospora sp. NPDC059146
CGCCCGGGTGTTTCAGCAGATGCCGCTGCAGCAGTTGCAGCGGCTGCGGCATCGTGATGAACGGTGCGCCGTTGCGCAGTGCGCCGGGTTTGCGCTCGACCAGCGTGACGTAGTGGCGCCAATCGTAGAAGGTCATGTGCCGCTCGAAGCTGCGTTCGTGGCGTGCGATCTCCTGGGCGTTGGCGACGACGCTGAGATATGCCGGATAGCAGCGCACGCTCACCAACTGGTTCGTGTACTCGGTGGGCACGCTGTAGCGGTTGCGTTGGAAGTGAATCAGGCTGGTCGACGAGACTCGCAGGGTCTGCTCGATGTAGCCGTCAAACGGCCGTGGATTGGGCATCAGCCGGGTACGCTCGTCCTGCAGCACATCCTCGACCGTCAGCTCAGGCCACTGCGGGTGCCGCATGTGCCACGCCTCACGAACGCGCTCACCCGGCCGTAGCTGCCGGCGTAACCCTCGGCGCGGATCGCCTCGAACATGA
This sequence comes from Kitasatospora sp. NPDC059146, assembly GCF_042786665.1. Lineage (NCBI taxonomy): Bacteria > Bacillati > Actinomycetota > Actinomycetes > Kitasatosporales > Streptomycetaceae > Kitasatospora > Kitasatospora sp. NPDC059146. The sequence continues at coordinate 486 of NZ_JBHZCY010000275.1, forward strand.
ACCGGGCGGTGCGCCGGTCACGCTTCGGGCGATGACTGTCGGCACGCAGCCAACCTGTCAGCTGTGCGGCCCAGTCGTCGATGACGCTCGGGCTGACGCGCTTCGGATACTTCGGCTCGACGGCATCAGTCTGCCGCAGCCAGCGGCGCACCGTGTTTCGGGACAGGCCCGTACGCCGCGCAATCTCGCGCAACGGGACCTTCTCGCGGAAATACATCCGCCTGATCTTGGCCAATATACCCACCGTGATCACCTTTGTATCCCCTGCTCAAAGATTGAGCAGAGCATTCAATCACGTGGGTCAAAATTCGATGAAAATTTCCAGCTCTAGTGGGTCAGTTCTGCCCGGACATCAACAGGCTATGGCCAGCTCCGCTGATAGCGGACGTGGAGCCGTCCCGTCGGCGAGCTGCAAACTGCGGCTCGCCGAGTGCCCTAAGTTATTTCTGATTTGATAAATTTATGAACATAAAAATTCATTGGTCTACCGCATTGACCCTTCGAGCCGACCCAACGCTGATATACAGCCTCTCTGTGCTCGAGAGCGTGGACGACGTGCCGGGGGTCTACGTATTCGCGAGGAAGTACGGCCATCGCATCACCCCGCTTTATATAGGGAAAGCTCTAAATCTAAGAGGGAGAATCAAGCAGCAATTGAACAATCTGAGGCTGATGCGTCAAATACAGG
>NZ_JBHZCY010000276.1:0-1139 GCF_042786665.1 Kitasatospora sp. NPDC059146
CTAGTGTCCTGAGTCTGGAATTTCATTCATAAATATAGACTGATCCTATGGTGCGGACGGGTCGACCAAAGGTCGAGTTGGTGTTGTCGGACGACGAGCGGGCCGCCCTGGAGGGGTGGGTGCGTCGCCGGTCGACGCCGCAGGCCTGGGCTCTGCGGTGCCGGATCATCCTGGAGTGCGCGAGCGGCGCGTCGAACAAGGACGTCGCGGAGCGGCTGGGATCGACCCCGCACGCGGTCGGCCGGTGGCGCGCCCGGTTCGTCGAGCACCGGATCGCCGGCCTGGGCGACATGCCCAGGCCGGGCGGCCCCCGCACGGTGACCGACGAGCAGGTGGCCGACCTGGTCGCCAGGACCCTGGAACGCACCCCGAAGGACGCCACGCACTGGTCGACCCGGTCGATGGCCAGGGAGACCGGCCTGTCGCAGTCCACCGTGTCACGGGTCTGGCGCGCGTTCGGACTGCAGCCGCACCGCGCTGAGACCTTCAAGCTGTCCACCGACCCGTACTTCGTGGACAAGGTCCACGACGTGGTCGGCCTCTACCTCGACCCGCCCGAGCGGGCCCTGGTGTTCTGCGTGGACGAGAAATCCCAGATCCAGGCACTCGACCGGTCCCAGCCGGTGCTGCCGATGATGCCGGGCGTGCCGCAGCGGATGACCGCCGACTACGTCCGCCACGGCACCACCACGCTGTTCGCCGCACTCGAGGTCGCCACCGGCAAGGTCATCGGCTCGCTCCACCGCCGCCACCGGGCCGAGGAGTTCAAGAAGTTCCTGCTCCGGCTGGACAAGGAGGTCCCCCAGGGCCTGGACATTCACCTGATACTGGACAACTACGCCACCCACAAGACCCCGGCGATCAAGACCTGGCTGGTGGCGCATCCCCGGTTCCACCTGCACTTCACCCCGACCGGCTCGTCATGGCTCAACCTGGTCGAGCGCTGGTTCGCCGAGCTGACGAACAAGCAGATACGGCGAGGCGTCCACAAGTCCGTCCAGGCCCTCGAAGCCGACATCCGCGACTGGATCGCCACCTGGAACACCGACCCGCAGCCCTACATCTGGACCAAGACCGCCGACGAGATCCTCGAACGCCTCGCCGGATATCTGAAGCGAATTCCAGACTCAGGACACTAG
>NZ_JBHZCY010000277.1:0-1086 GCF_042786665.1 Kitasatospora sp. NPDC059146
CCCTCAACGTTGAGGACGCGCGACTGTTTCAGGCTGCGATGAACAAGATGATTCGCGTCCCGGTAGGGGTTTATGCCCTGGGCAAGTCGGTGGGGTATTTCATCCCGCAAGGCGCGAAGCCGCAGCTAGTCGCTGTTTCCTAAGACAAATAAAAAAGGCCTCCGAACCGCGTCACACGGGCTTTGCAGCTGCGCTGCATGTACGTGTGACGCGAGCCGGGGGCCTCTTTACTTGATACATAGAAACAAAGTGTTAGCAGCAGGTATGCTGCCAGCACGGGAAAGGAGCCAGGCATGGCCAAAAAGAACACCCCCGTATGCGCTGTCAACTTGGCGGAAGAGGCGCATACAGGGGTCGATGAAGCTGAAAACTTCGGCGATAGATTAGCACGCTACGGCAGCGCTCACGCAAGGTCACTGGACATGCTTGGGCACCTCCGGGACGTGTCATCCGTCGAATCCACGAAAGCGTCCGCAGGCCTCGCCAGCTGCGGAAATTACCTGCACTTTCGGGAGTATTTCACCGTGGGCAAGGTTCGGCTGCACAACGCTACGTTTTGCAAGCAACACCTGATCTGCCCTCTCTGCGCTATTCGGCGTGGAGCTAAGGCGCTCGGGGCCTATTTGGCTCGCTGGGAGGTGATCCAGAAAGAGCGCCCAGACCTGCAACCCTACCTTCTCACGCTTACCGTGAAGAACGGTCCAGACCTTGAAGAGCGTCAGCGTCATCTGACCCGTTCGCTCAAGCTCATGATGGATCGCCGCCGATACTTCAACGCAGGTACTCGCGGTGCTCCCTACACGGAGCTGTGCAAGGCCGAAGGCGGTGTTTACACGCTTGAGTTGACCAATAAGGGGAAGGGTTGGCACCCGCATTGCCACATGATCGTTTTAGCGGCCTCTAAGCCCTCTCAGAGCGCGATTAGTGCTGAGTGGCACGCTATCACTGGTGACAGCATGATCGTCGATTGCAGGCCCATTGCAGGCGATCCTAGCGAGGGTTTCATGGAGGTCTTCAAGTACGCTGTGAAATTTTCCGATTTGTCCCTAGCTGACAACTGGCACGCGGCCCAGGTACTCAAGGGAA
>NZ_JBHZCY010000278.1:0-1078 GCF_042786665.1 Kitasatospora sp. NPDC059146
CCACCGCCCCCTGAGCACAGTCGGACCGGCCTCAGACCGCGACCGGGCCGCCGGCGGCCAGCGACCGCTCGGCCGCCGCCAGCACCTCCACCACCCGCAGGCCGAAGTCGGCCCCGCAGGGGTGCGCCTCGCCGGAGGCGGCGGAGGCCAGCAGGGCGTCCACCGCCCGGTGCAGGGCCACCGTCGGTCCCTCGCCGCGCTCGGGCAGCCGGGCCACCCCGTGCTCACCGCGCAGTTCCATCGCGACGCCGCCGCCCGCGCGCGGGGCGGTCAGGCTCAGCGCCAGCGTGCTGGAGGCACCGCCGGCGTGCCGGAGCACCAGGTGGACGGTGTCCAGCGGCCCGGCGACGGCCGTGACCTCCGTCGCGTCGCCCAGCACCGGCAGCAGGACGGACAGCGCGTGCGGGCCGACGTCCCACAGCGCGCCCTTGTCCCTGCGCCACGGCGAGGCCGCGTACGGGCTGGTGCTGCCCGGCGCGAACACCGAGCCGAGCCAGTCCGAGCGGCCGGTGAACCAGCCGCCGAGCCCGGCCTGCCGCTCGATCCACGGGATCTGCTCGCCGCCGAAGCGGACGGTGAAGAAGACCACCGAGGCGAGGCGGTGGGTGCGCGCCGCCTCGGCCACCGCCCGGGCGTCCGGCACGGTGAACGCGACCGGCTTGTCCAGCAGCAGGTGGCAGCCGGCCTCGGCGGCCCGGACCGCGAGTCCGGCCTGGACGGAGGGCGGCAGGGCGATGGAGACGGCGTCCACCTCGGCCAGCAGCCGGTCCAGGTCGCCGTACCCGGGCACGCCGTGCGCGGCGCCCAGCGCCTCGGCGGCCTCCGGGCGGCGGCCCCAGACGCCGGTGAACTCCAGCCCGGGGTGCTCGGCGAGCACAGGTGCGTGCACCCGCTCCGCCCAGGTGCCGGTGCCCAGCAGTCCGATCCGCACGTTGTCTCCGTTCCTCGGTGTGCCGCGGGCCGGGCGCGCGGCTGCCGCAGCCGGGCGCGTTCCCGCAGGTCAGCCCCGAGCGTATCGGGCAGGCCGGCCCCGCCCGCGGCGGAGCGGACACCGCGGCCGCTACGCACAGGAGCCGAC
>NZ_JBHZCY010000279.1:0-1069 GCF_042786665.1 Kitasatospora sp. NPDC059146
GGCGAAGCTGAGAACTTAAGCGCCAGTAAACGGCGGTGGTAACTATAACCATCCTAAGGTAGCGAAATTCCTTGTCGGGTAAGTTCCGACCTGCACGAATGGCGTAACGACTTCTCGACTGTCTCAACCATAGGCCCGGTGAAATTGCATTACGAGTAAAGATGCTCGTTTCGCGCAGCAGGACGGAAAGACCCCGGGACCTTTACTATAGCTTGATATTGGTGTTCGGTTCGGCTTGTGTAGGATAGGTGGGAGACTTTGAAGCAGCAACGCCAGTTGTTGTGGAGTCGACGTTGAAATACCACTCTGGTCGTGCTGGATGTCTAACCTGGGTCCGTGATCCGGATCAGGGACAGTGTCTGGTGGGTAGTTTAACTGGGGCGGTTGCCTCCTAAAGAGTAACGGAGGCGCCCAAAGGTTCCCTCAGCCTGGTTGGCAATCAGGTGTTGAGTGTAAGTGCACAAGGGAGCTTGACTGTGAGACTGACGGGTCGAGCAGGTACGAAAGTAGGGACTAGTGATCCGGCGGTGGCTTGTGGAAGCGCCGTCGCTCAACGGATAAAAGGTACCCCGGGGATAACAGGCTGATCTTCCCCAAGAGTCCATATCGACGGGATGGTTTGGCACCTCGATGTCGGCTCGTCGCATCCTGGGGCTGGAGTAGGTCCCAAGGGTTGGGCTGTTCGCCCATTAAAGCGGTACGCGAGCTGGGTTTAGAACGTCGTGAGACAGTTCGGTCCCTATCCGCTGTGCGCGTAGGAGTGTTGAGAAGGGCTGTCCCTAGTACGAGAGGACCGGGACGGACGAACCTCTGGTGTGCCAGTTGTCCTGCCAAGGGCATGGCTGGTTGGCTACGTTCGGGAGGGATAACCGCTGAAAGCATCTAAGCGGGAAGCCTGCTTCGAGATGAGCACTCCCACCTCCTTGAGAGGGTAAGGCTCCCAGTAGACGACTGGGTTGATAGGCCGGATATGGAAGCCCTGTAAGGGGTGGAGTTGACCGGTACTAATAGGCCGAGGGCTTGTCCTCAGTTGCTCGCGTCCACTGTGTTGTTCTGAAACAACGACCCC
>NZ_JBHZCY010000280.1:0-1065 GCF_042786665.1 Kitasatospora sp. NPDC059146
TTGGTCCAGACGTAGGGCCGGGGGTCGGTGTTCCAGTCGGCGACCCAGGCGCGGATGTCGCGTTCGAGGGCCTGGACGGAGCGGTGGACGCCGCGGCGGAGCTTCTTGTTGGTGAGTTCGGCGAACCACCGCTCGACCAGGTTCAGCCAGGACGAGCCGGTCGGCGTGAAGTGCAGGTGGAAGCGTGGGTGTGCCAGCAGCCACTTCTTGACGGTCTCGGTCTTGTGAGTCGCGTAGTTGTCGCAGATCAGGTGTACGTCCAGGCCGGCCGGGACCTCCCGGTCCAGCTTGGCCAGGAACTTCTTGAACTCGGCGGTGCGGTGACGCCGGTGGAGGGAGCCGATCACCTTGCCGGTGGTCGCGTCCAGGGCGGCGAACAGTGTTGTGGTGCCCGCGCGCAGGTAGTCGTGGCTGGCCCGCTCGGGGACGCCGGGCATCATCGGCAGCACCGGCTGCGAGCGGTCCAGCGCCTGAATCTGGGACTTCTCGTCCACGCAGAGCACCAACGCCCGCTCAGGCGGGTCGAGGTAGAGCCCGACGACGTCGTGGACCTTGTCGACGAAGAACGGGTCGGTGGACAGCTTGAACGACTCGGCCCGGTGCGGCTGGAGACCGAACGCCCGCCAGACCCGCGAGACCGTGGACTGGGACAGGCCCACCCGCTCGGCCATCGAGCGGGTCGACCAGTGCGTGGCGTTCTTCGGTTTCGTCTCCAGAGTCACCCGGACCAGCTCGGCGACCTGCTCGTCGGTGACCGTCCGGACCCGGCCTGGGCGGGGTGCGTCGCCGAGGCCGTCCAGACGGTCCTTGAGGAAACGGCCCCGCCACTTGGAGACCGTCTCCGTGGTCACCCCGGTTGAGGCGGCCACCGAACTGGCCGAGCGGGCAAGCCCGTCAGGCTCGACCTCGGCACACGCAAGAACGATCCGGGCTCTCAACGCCAGGGCCTGCGGGGTGGACTGGCCCCGCACCCACGCGCCGAGCACCTGCCGCTCGTGATCCGACAACACCAGCTCGGCCAGCCTCGGCCCAGGACGTCCCATGCACTGACCAACGACGGATCAA